>PWGF01000427.1 GCA_003554375.1 Spirochaetaceae bacterium | reverse complement strand
TCTTCGGCTCCGGTCGCCTGTGCTATCAGCGTTACGATCACCGCCAAGGCACTCGTGGCGACGATCCCAATAATCAACGCCCCCTTGAGCTTTTTGACTACCAGATAACTGGTGAAGAAGAGGCCTACCGCGAAGAGGACAACCTCCACTGAAACGCCTCCGAAGGCGACCAGTGTTGCGGGGTCCTCTACGATTACGGCTGCCCATTGGAGCCCGATGAACGCCAGAAATACGCCGATACCGGCAGCCACGGCGTACCGGAGCGTTGCCGGGATAGCCCTGACGATCATCTCCCGGACCCGGAAGACGGAGAGGAGCACGAAGACCAGACCGGAGATGAAAACGGCGCCGAGCGCGGTCTGCCAGGATACGCCGAGCGCGCCGACGATGCCGTATGTGAAGAAGGCGTTGATGCCCATTCCGGGAGCGAGGGCAAACGGAAGGTTCGCACCGATCCCCATAATGATGGAGCTGAACGCGCTGACCAGGATTGTGGCGAACATGACGCCTTCCTGGGGCATTCCGGCTTCCATAAGAATGAGCGGGTTGACGACTATTATGTAAGCCATCGTGAGAAACGTGGCTATTCCGCTTCGGACCTCCGTCTGTGTGTCGGTTCCATAAGCTTGGAGTTTGAACAACCGCGACATGGGATCCCCCTGTATTGCTAGTGGATTTGGATGGCTTCTGTTATAGTTGAGAGCCGGATTTCGTGCAAGCAAGTGCGCGTCGAGCCGGCTTCCGGGGGGATTGAACAGTTTGACGCCATCCGATTAGTATAAGGCGCTCACAGCCACTTGTAACTCCGTGCCCACGCTATTCAGAAACCCACGGAACGCAGCGCACGGGCGCTGATTGAAGAAGGAATGTGTTCTATGACTGAGAAGCTACGAAAGATGCGGAACATCGGTATCAGCGCGCACATTGACTCCGGGAAGACCACACTGACCGAACGCATTTTGTTCTACTGCGCGAAGATCCACATGATCCACGAAGTGCGCGGGAAGGACGGAGTCGGCGCCACGATGGACTTCATGGAGCTGGAGCGTGAGCGGGGTATCACCATCGCTTCCGCGTCAACCAACGTTTCATGGAAGGACTACGAGGTCAACATTATTGACACTCCGGGACACGTGGATTTCACGATCGAGGTCGAACGTTCTCTCCGGGTTCTGGACGGCGCGATCCTGGTGCTGGACTCCGTGGGCGGCGTGCAAAGCCAGACCATTACCGTTGATCGTCAGCTGAACCGGTACCAGGTGCCGTTCATTGCCTTCGTGAACAAGTGTGATCGCACAGGCGCTGATCCCCTCCGGGTGGCCGCGCAGATTCGGGAGAAGCTCGGACACAATGCGGTACCCGTCCAGTTGCCGATCGGCCTGGAGGACAAGCTGCAAGGGATCGTGGACCTAGTCCGCATGAAAGCATACTACTTCGAAGGTGAGTTCGGAGAGCAGGTCCGGGAGGCCGAGATCCCAGCCTCCATGAAGGACCAGGCGGAGCGGCTCCACGAGGAGCTGATGGATGCCGCCGGGATGTTCTCCGATGAGTTGGCGGAGGCGTATCTGGAAGGTGAGTACACCGAAGACCAGGTAATCGCGGCAATTCGAGCCGGGGCGCTCCAACGGGAGCTGATCCCGGTTTTCATGGGCTCGGCCTATAAGAACCAGGGGGTTCAGCCGCTTCTCGACGGCGTCGTCAACTATCTTCCGAATCCCACCGAGGTCACGAACACGGCCTTGGACTTGGACAAGAACGAGGAGCCGGTTCATTTGACTTCGGATCCCGATGCGAAGACGGTAGCTCTGGCCTTCAAGCTGGAAGATACACAGTACGGGCAGCTAACGTACATCAGGATTTACCAAGGCAGAGTGAAGAAAGGGTCAGAGCTCTTCAACACCCGGTCCCGGAACCGATTCAAGGTTGGCAGGCTCATACGGATGCATGCAAGCAAGATGTCGAGCATTGACGAAGCGGTCGCAGGCGACATCGTGGCGCTATTCGGCATCGATTGCGCCAGTGGTGACACGTTTTGCGATCCCGGCCTGAACTATTCGATGACCTCGATGTATGTGCCCAATCCGGTTATCTCGCTCGCGATTTCGCCGAAGGACAGGAAGACCGAGGGAAATCTTGCAAAAGCCTTGAACCGCTTCACCAAGGAGGACCCCACCTTCCGGACGTACGTGGATCCCGAATCCAACCAGACGATAATCCAGGGGATGGGAGAGCTTCACCTGGATGTCTACGTGCAGCGGATGGAACGTGAGTACGGGGCGCCGGTGGAAACCGGTATGCCGCAGGTTGCGTACCGGGAGACGATTACACAGCGTGCGGACTTCGATTACACCCACAAGAAGCAGACCGGCGGGTCCGGGCAGTTTGCGCGTATCGCTGGGTACATCGAGCCGTGTGAAGACGACTACGAGTTCGTGGACGAAATCAAAGGCGGTGTCATTCCCAACGAGTACATTCCAAGCTGTGACAAGGGGTTCCGTGAAGCGCGCGAGCGCGGCTCGCTGATCGGCTTTCCCATTGTGGGTGTGCGGGCTGTTATTAACGACGGAACGACGCATCCGGTGGACAGCTCAGAGATGGCGTTCATGCAGGCCGCTATCGGGTCTTTCCGCGAGGCGTATCCGAAGGCAAAACCCCAAATACTCGAGCCGATCATGAAGGTAGTGGTGGAAGCGCCCACCGAGTACCAGGGCAATGCGTTCGCCAGTCTAAACCAGAGGCGAGGGCTCATCCTCAGCTCGAGCGAGGATTCTCATTTCTGCGTCGTCGAAGCAGAGGTCCCGCTGTCGGAGATGTTCGGTTATTCCACAACGTTGAGGTCCCTGACCCAAGGGAAGGCTGAGTACTCGATGGAGTTCCTCAAGTACGGCAAAGTGCCTCGCTCGATCGCCGAAGAGCTGATCAAGGAGTATCAAGAGAAGCGGAAGGCACACCAGAAATAACGGTGCTACAATAGGGTGCTACGGCACATTCAGCCGGTACAGTACAGCAAAGGAGCGTTGCAAGATGGTAAAAGAGGATCTGGTGAAACGAAGCCCGCTACGTCTTCTTGAGCGGTCCAGTCATGGAGGCGTGAAGGCCGGAGAGCTCGGTGTGATAGCGTCTCGCAAGGGAGTCGGAAAGACAGCAGTCTTGGTGCATCTTGCCACCGACTCGCTCTTTCAAGGTAAGCATGTTATTCATGTAAGCTTCGCCGGACGTACGGACCATATCATCAGTTGGTACGAAGATATATTCCACGAGATCAAGAACGCCCGGAAGCTGGACGAAGCTGTCGAGGTGCATGACGAGCTGGTGAAGAACCGCGTCATTATGAACTTCAACCAGGAAGGCACGAATGCCGATCAGATTCTGTCCAGCCTTCGGGCAATGATCGAGCAAGGTGGGTTCGCCGCGGACATGTTGGCTATCGATGGGTTCGATTTCTCGAAAGCGGATCGTTCGGTTGTGGAATCGTTTAAGGGTTTTGCCCAGGAACTCGGGCTCAGTCTCTGGTTCACGGCTACAACCCACCGTGAGGATCCGGAACCGGATGAGCGTGGTGTCCCCGATCGTCTCCGGAATGTAGTGGATAACATCGCGGTTCTCATTACCTTGAGCCCCGAAGACTCGTACGCGGCGTTGAAGCTGGTGAAGGATCACGACAGCTATGTTGGGGGCGAAGACCTGCATCTGAAACTCGACCCCCGAACTATGCTCATCATTGCGGACGAATAGCAGTCGACGGGAAGCCGGTCGGAATCGGATAGAGGCGTCTCTGCGCGGTTCGAAAGGCGGTTATCGCGAGAAAAGGCCGATGGCGGCGCGTGGCCCGCGAGCGAGGCCTCCCCACCTTATTCGGATTTCTACCTATTCTGCAGGTACGCGAAGCACGGCTGCAATAAGCACGGCTGCAATGTGATGTGGAACCAAGACTTGGTCAGGAATGTAGACGGCTCTGCCGGGGCACGGAGCCCTGAACGGTGGCTGAGCAACCGGGGGGACTACTCAAACTCTTCGTCGAAATCCGCAGTTTCGTCATTGCTCTCTTTGAGCTGAGCCGCTTCAGCCTCTTCTTCCCGTTTGCGTGCTTCCGCGGCAGCCTGGGCTTCCTTCTCCAAGCGGGTGAATACCAACTCTTCGATCTCCGACTTGCCTCTGTCCAGGCTGAAAGCAACCTCATCCACAAGCAGCTTCAGCGCATTGTCAAAGAGCTTCCGTTCCAAGATCGGGAGCTCCTTGATCTTACTTCTATGGTATAGAGAGCGGACTACGGTTGCGATGTCCGTGACACTTCCCTGTTTGAGCAGATCGTGGTTCATCTGGTAGCGCATCTTCCAGTCCGCGGGAACCGGTTCGAATGGTTCCTGGATGAGCTTCAATGCGCGTTCCGCCTCTTTCTTGCTGACGATTGCCCGAATTCCGAGCTCTTCAGCTCGTTCTACCGGGACCATGACGGTCATATCGGAGACTTCCAGGTAGATGACGTAATACCAGAGGTGTGTTCCTTGAAACTCGCGCTCTTCGATGGACGAAATGCGGCCGACCCCCTGGAGGGGATAGACGACCCGCTGTCCTTCCCGGAATGTGGTCTTGGGTGCCTCGCTCGTGCCCTTTTTCATGAGCTGAAATATAGCTTATAGAATGAGTACCGGTCAAAGCCCGGGGTAGGGAAGCGTAGGAGAGATTGGGAAAGCTCTATTGCTTGTTCCGGCAATCGCGTAGTAACTTGGATGTGTGGGAAAGCGTAGAAGGCGCCTGATTCAGGATCTAATGTCTCACCTGGCGATGACAGCCATCTTCGGGGCGCTCTGGTTCACCACTCGCTCGCCCTTGTGGATGATCGTAACGCTCTTTGCCGGGATTGCTCCGGCGGTGAGCAGCCTGGGAAAGCTGGTCCAGGAATCGTCGGAGGAGAGACGTCGTGCGCGAGAGATTCCGAAGATCGAGCGGAACCGCAAGGAAAAGGAGCTCCTCCGTGCGGCGAAAGTATGCGACGGGGAGCTGACCCCTACTACGGCTGCCCTGAAGTCGAGCTGCTCGGTCGAAGAGGCGGACGAGATCCTGCAGGGATTCGCCGAGCGTGGGTTTGCCACTGTGGAGGTCCGCTCGGACGGGCGGATGTTGTACCTCTTTCCTGAGTTCCGGCCGGAAGGAGCCACGGAAGGCTTCGAAGAGAGCGGATACGCTGGAGATACCGGGGAAAGAGGAAGCTCAACCGAGGTGTAGTTCAACGGACCGATAGTTCGTCCGAAACGTAATCGGGAAGCGCAATCCGAACTAATGAGACAAGGATCTCACAAGTCGGCATCCAATCCGCAACAGAGGGAACCGACCGACGCGTGAGGGGGTGTCCGGCTGTGGATCACGGCAACGCCGGGGTTCGAATCAACTGCGGCGTTGGTGAGCCGGCTTTGACGAAATCCCCGAACGGTTCAGGCTCCAGGAACTGTAGATAGCGCAACGGATGGATGTCCAGCACGTTGGGGTACCAGCCGTCAATGCGGGCGTGATCCACCAAGCTGAAGGCGGGTAGGTGCGTAACCGGCAGGACAACGGCATCCTGGAGCAGGATCTCCTCCGCCTGAGAAAGAAGCTCGTATCGCTCGCTACCGTCTTTTGTCATTCCTTCTTCAAGGAGCGCATCAAAATCCGGACTGTCGTAGCCTGCCTCGTTCAGAGCACTATCGCTTCGCCAAAGCTGCAGAAGAGCAAGAGGGTCCACGTAGTCTCCGATCCAGTTCATGCTTCCGAGGGTGACCTCCGGATCGCCGGTTGCCTCGAAGTAATCCGGGTAAGGTACGTGGTCGATTTCCACGTCGAGCTCCAGATGCTCTTCCCAGGTTTCCTTCATGAGCTCCGCGACGCGTGCTTCATTCCCGGCGGGCGGCACCCTGATCAACGGATCGGGAAGGCCTGATCCGTCCGGATATCCGGCATCAGCTAGGAGCTCGAGAGCTTCCTCGATGTCCCTCTCCGAGATGCCGTCCGGCGAGGGGTAGTTCGCCAAACTGGGTACGAGGTGCTCCGTGGGTGCGAAGACGGTCCGCTCATTGCGAATCTGCTCCCACGGAAGGAGAAATGCGAGAGCCGTGCGAACCCGCGAGTCATCCCACGGTTCTTCGGCGACGCGAAAGAAGAAGTAAGCAGTTCCGAACAGAGAATTCGCGGTGAGAAGAGTGTCGTCGGTAAGGTCATCGAATGCGATCCCCCCGGCTACCCACTCCAGTTGCCGGTCTAGAATCGCATTTGTGGCCTCGGAGGGACTCATCGTCCGATCGAAGATCACACGGTCGAGTCCTAGACGGTGGGATCCCCAATACTCATCGTCCTTCTCCAGGACAAGTCTGTCACTGGAGTTCCGGGCCAGCACGAACGGCCCGCTGGTGGGGAAGTCTTCCAAGCCGCTCCAATCCTCTTGGTCCAGAACGTCCGGATGCAGCACCGTGAACGAGTGGTGGGGTAGAGTGGAAATGAAATGCGGTGCAGGTTTCCTGAGTTCTACGATTAGCTCATGGTCTCCTTCGGCCGTAATCCCTACGGTGTCGCGATCGTCGGTCTCGCCGCTGCGGAACTCTTGAGCTCCTTCGATCACGTCGTAGAGGTATCCGTATGGCGCGTCGTCACCAAGCGAAAGTAGGGTGAGCCACGTATCACGGACGTCGTGCGCGGTAATCTGCTGCCCATCCGAGAAACGAGCTCGAGGGCGAAGATCGAAGCGGATCTTCGTCTCATCATTCGATATCTCCCAATCACGTGCAATGGCCGGAACGGGCTGCAGCGTCATCGGGTGGTAGCTCACGAGCCCCTCGTGTAACCCCGTGTGAATCTGCGATTCGGTCAGAACGTATGACCGTAGAGGGTTTAGCTCCAAGGGGCCCGGATTGATGGAGATGTGGAACTCTGCTTCATCGTTCGATACAGGCTGTGAGAGCGTCTGAGCCGACACCTCCGGGGGACTTGCGATAGCAGTCGCAGCTGCCGCGAGCAAAGCCAGCGCCGGCAGAACCGTCCGGCCCAATTGCCGGAGGTAGGACGCGGCAATTCCCCGTATTACGGGTGATTCGGTTGTCCGCAGAATCTCTATCTTCATCAGTGTGTCAACGTAACGCTTGTCGGGCAAAACGTCGAGGGGTACGGTGGTGGGGCGTCACCCGGGTCAGTGCGGCCATTTGCAAGGCGCCGAAATGCGACTAATATGCTGAGGCGATGACCGAACAGGGCAGAAGCGGGAAAGTGAGATTCACCCAACCCGGCTACGAACGGGTCGTGCCGGAAGCTACATATGCTCCTTGGACGAGCGATTGGGAGTTCGCAGCGGTCTACGATTCGGTGAAGGAGCATACGCTTGTGGACCGTTACCGGTGTTACGAGCTGTGGCAGCTGGTTCGTCAGGCGCTTAAAGTGCCCGGTGACGTTCTGGAGGCGGGCGTGTGGCGTGGGGGGACCGGCGTATTGTTGGCTCGGCGAGTGCGCGATCTGACGGGCGGTCCGAGGAGCCCAACGGACGACGATGAGCGCTGCCCGCTATCCGGAACGGAGGCCAGGACCGTTTATCTGGCGGATACATTCACGGGCGTTGTGAAGACCGGCGAGCGGGACGGGTACTATCGCGGCGGCGAGCACAGCAACACGAGCGTGGAAACTGTAGCGGCACTTGCTAAACGCCTTGGCGTGCGTCCGCTGGTTCGCATCCTCCCCGGCGTCTTCCCCGACGAAACGGGGCAGGCGTTAGCTTCGCAAACCGAAGGGCTATGCATGTGCCATCTGGATCTAGATGTGTACTTGAGTACACGCGACGCGTTCGCCTGGGTCTGGCCGTATCTGTCTCCGGGGGGAATCGTAGTCTTTGACGACTACGGTTTCTACGGATGCGAAGGGGTGACCGCGTTCGTAGAGGAAGAGTTGGATCGTCCGGATGCGCTCGTTGTACATAACCTCAATGGCCACGCGATCATTGTGAAAACATCGCCGTCAGAGTGAACGTCGGGGGTCGACGTCCGGGTGCAACGTTGGGCGGTGGAGAAGCTTCGGTGCACGTGCCGGTTCTGACGGCAAGGGGCGGTCTCGGGCGAGGGGGCAAACGCAGTTTGATCAGTATGGCTCTACGCCGGCGGCGAGAAGACGATGAAACGAGTACTCCTCTCGTGGTCCCACGGCGGCACGCGTCGCATGGAGACGCCAAGGAAGGGCATTCGCCGCCGCGGTTCCGGCTGCAGTGTCCAACGGCGTTTGCCGGCGACCGAGGGGGTACTTGAAAAGCTGCACGTGATTCGCTACCCTTCGGCTCCGCTGATGGAGTAACTCCGCTCGTTCTCTGTCTACTGCGACGGTGGAGATGCGAAGCAAGGTTCCACCGGTCGCGGTTGAGGGACATCCTTTTACGCGTGGAGTATGTAATGAAGGGAGGAGAGCGCGTATGGAGCACGACCGCCCGTGTCGGACACGCCTCGTTGTCATTGCTCTTGCGGCGTTTCTTGTTACCAACAGCAGCGCCTCTCAGGGGCCGGTGCTCATGCCTTGGCGCGAGAGTGGTCTCGCGCATCTCGACGATCCACGCCCGACAGAGCGTGTGAGCAGGTCCCAGTATTGGGCGGGCTCAAATCGCTACTTTCCGAATGTAGAGAATTACCTGGAGTTGGATGATCCGAGCCTTGAGCTCTATAGAGAGCCGTTGACCCGTCGTGCGGTCGTAGACTTCTTTACGTCGGTGGTGGGGGACGAGGAGATCGTGATGCCGGTGCTGTACTACGCCGATCAGACGGAGGTGCCGCCCACGCTTGCCTTTTCCCTGGCGTTTGTCGAGAGCAGTTACCGGCGCAAGGCGGTCAATCGGAATGTAGGGGGGTCAGTGGACAAAGGTGTCTTCCAACTCAATAGCCGCACGTTCCCTCACTTGGATGACAGCGACTTCTTCGATCCCGAGACCAACGCGTATCACGCGCTCCATTATCTGAGGTATGCTCTGAACCGGGCAGGCGGCGACGAACGAACGGCCGTAGCAATCTACAACGCCGGCGAAGGGCGTGTCTTGCAGGGCCGAACGCCGGAGTCGACTCAACGGTACGTCCGCGACATCTTTTCCTACCGTGAGAGCATGCTGCGCAACTTCCGCGTATTCATCGAACGCGAGTTCCCGCCGAGACCGGTCGATGTAGCCGGAGCTGACTAGCCCCTTTCGGGCGGAGCGGTCGATGTTATGAGGCGGAGCCGCTCGCCAGTCTATTAGCAATTGACACAGTCGCGTCGTGTGCCTACTGTATTGCGCTATGGTTGTGGTTCTGGAGCGGGGCATCCGCGATAGCGATAAGGCACGCGTACGGGGGTATCTGGAACGGCACGGTTTTACGGTCCGGGAGATCATCGGTGTCGAGGAGACAATTCTCGGGGCGGTTGGACAGGTATCCATCGACGCCCGAGATGTAGAGGTGCTCGAGGGGGTCGCGCGTGTGGTTCCGATTTCCAAACCATACAAGCTTGCCAGCCGCGAGTTGAAGCGCGATGATTCGGTCGTTCGGGTTGGGCCTATCGGCTTCGGTGGCGGGCGCGTATCGGTTATCGCCGGGCCGTGCGCGGTAGAGAGCCGGGACCAGATTCTCGAAAGCGCTCAGATTGTGAAAGACGCCGGCGCGGTCGTGCTGCGAGGCGGGGCCTATAAAGCGAGGACGTCGCCGTACAGCTTTCAGGGGCTGGGCGAAGAAGGGCTCCGGTATCTCAAGGAGGCCAGCGAGCGGACCGGGATGCCCGTCGCGACCGAGATTGTCTCGCCGGCCCACGTCGACATGGTGCGTGAGTACGTGGACATGTTCCAGATTGGCGCTCGGAACATGCAGAATTTCGAGCTTCTGAAAGAGGTAGGCCGTACCGGCGGCGCCGTTCTCCTTAAGCGAGGGCTCAGCGCAACCATAGAAGAGTGGCTGATGGCCGCCGAGTACGTGCTTGCGCACGGGACGGATCGGGTCATCCTCTGCGAGCGCGGTATTCGGACATTCGAGACATATACACGCAACAGTCTGGATATATCGTCGATTCCGGTCGTTAAGAAACTCAGCCATCTCCCGGTTATAGTCGATCCAAGCCATGCGACCGGCATCCGCGCAAAAGTCCCCCCGGTGGCACGCGGTTCGATTGCGGCCGGAGCTGACGGGCTTATTGTCGAGGTGCATCCGGATCCGGAGAAGGCTCTATCAGATGCCGCGCAAACTCTGTATCCCGCTCAGTTCGAGAAGCTCATGCGTGATATAGAGGCGATGATGCCGGTCGTCGAAAAGGAGCTGACTCGTCTCCCGGAACAGCGCGATACGCGACCACGAATGCGCGGAACCGGAAGTTCCTCGGATAGCGAAGTTGCGGTAGCCTTCCAAGGCGTCCGTGGTGCCTACAGTGAATCGGCGCTACGCCGCTATTTCCAGAGCGAAGCAGTGCGTGCGGTGCCGTTCGATTCATTTCGAGATGTGTTTATCGCTGTGCTCGAAGGACAGGTTGCCTACGGGGTCGTGCCGCTGGAGAACAGTCTTGCAGGAAGCGTTCATGAGAACTATGACCTTCTTATTCAGTTCCCGGACATCCGGCTTGCCGGGGAAACTCAAATCAGAATCGTACATTGCCTGATTGCCCGCCCGGGTACGAGGTTGGACGATGTCCGCAAGGTCTGCTCGCATCCCCAGGCGCTTGCGCAGTGTCGCGGGTTTCTGGACAAGTATTCGCATTGGGAGCGTGTCCCTTTCTATGATACGGCCGGATCGGTCAAACATGTAGCGGCCAACCCCGAAGAGGGCCTGGCAGCGATAGCGGGCGCAGAGGCGGCCCGGTATCACGGGATGGAGGTCCTCAAAGAAGGGATCGAAACCGTTCCTCATAACTACACCCGGTTCGCTGTCGTTGCACGAGCTGACCACGTACCGATCGAACGCCCGAACAAAGCTTCGGTGGTTCTGTCGACTCCGGACACGCCGGGCGCGTTGAACCACTGTCTCAATATTGTTGCGGGCTACAACCTGAACTTGAAGAAACTCGAGTCTCGGCCCATTCCGGGGAAACCGTGGACGTATATGTTCTACCTGGATATCGAGATCCCGGAGAGCGAGGATGTATTCAAGCGCGCAATGGGCGAGGTCGAGGAGGCAGCGGAAGACTTCCGCGTGCTGGGTATGTACCGCATATAGGAGCACCGGACGGAGGACTGGAGCATGACGGGAAGCGGAGGGCACTTATCGGCGACGCCTGAGCAGACGAAGCGCGTTATCGCTTATCGTGCTGCTGATGAGCAAGTGGTTTCGGGGATGCGGGTTGGTCTCGGGACAGGGTCAACCGCCGGTTGGGTTATCCCCCGATTAGGCGAACGGATTCGAGCGGGGGAGTTGCGCGACATGCGGTTTGTGCCGACGAGCCTGCAGACGGAGTTGGAGTGCGAACGGCATGGAGTTCCGCTGACGACGCTGAACGATGCCCATGTAGGCGGTGAGCTGGATGTGACGATCGACGGTGCTGACGAGTTCGATGAACAGGGCCGACTGGTGAAGGGAGGGTGGGGAGCTCTTCTTCGAGAGAAGATCCTTGCATACTCCTCGAAGCTGTTTGTGGCGCTGGTCGAGGAGCGGAAACGGGTGAGGCAGCTCGGTCACCGTTTCCCGGTCCCGGCGGAAGTGATACCCACGGCGCGGGCATCGGTGCTTCGAGCGTTGGAGCAGCTAGGCGGGGAAGCGTCGCTCCGCCTGGGGGCCGGCAACGTGGCACCTGCGGTGACAGACAATGGAAATCTGATCGTGGATGTCACGTTCCCGGAACCGTTCGATGTTGCTACCATGGAGCAGACCCTGAATAGCATACCGGGGCTCATTGATAACGGCATTTTTGCTCGCGTTCAGGCTGTCCTCTATGTCGGAGATGGCGCCGGCAACGTAGCGATAGAGCGGCCGAGCTAAGTCCCCGGCTCGGGCTCCTCAGTACGTCAGTTCATAGAGGGCATGTGGCCTGTCTCGGCCACGATGCGGAAGAGCGGGCCCTTCTCCGCCAGGGCGTCCTTCCAACCCTGCTCCGGTTCCGTATGGAAGATGATGTCCGGGTCCGCTCTGTGCGTGAACCAAGAGCCTTGCTCGAGTTCCGATTCCAACTGCCCGGCGCCCCAGCCGGAGTAGCCGGCAAAGACGTGGATTTTGGGTCCCCGCGAATCGGGGTTCTGGCGCCACTCGTTGTTCAGGTAATCGAAGAGTTGCTCGGTTGCCGGTTCGAAATAGACACCCGGCGTAGGCTCCGCCGCATGCTCGCTGATGAGATGGCTTGGGAGGTTACGGTGCAGCACGAACATATACTCCTGTTGCACCGGGCCCCCGACATATACCGGAAGCTCCCCGGCAGGGGTGTTCTCCAACGGAGGATAGACAGAGCCAAGCTGCACCTCTGCAGGACGGTTGACCACAAGACCAAACGCCCCTTCCTCGGCGTGCTCGATGCAGAGGATTACCGTGCGGTAGAAGTTGGGGTCCACCAGCTCCGTCCCGGAGATCAAGAAATACCCGGAGAGATGCTCGGGGTGATCGTAAGGATCCATATGGCCGCCCGCAAAGCTCTCGTCGCTCATACTGCCCTCACTATAGCGTTGAGTAACATGGCCGCGCAACCCGGGGATTCCGGATACGCGTCGGACTCTATGCCCAAGTCGGTCTCACAGGCAGCCACGCGGAACAGGTAGCCGCGCCGGAAAGTGTGCGCGCGTTGGTTCTGAGTAGAGTGAGGCAGCTCCTCAACTGTCTTCAACCCCGAGCTTTTTGAGTTGTTCCTCTGCTTCTTTTCTGGAAACGTAGTCTTGCTTGAGCTGATTGGCCTTTACGATCCCGTTTCGAATGTGGGACAGCTCGATTTTGATGCCGCGAATCTGGTTTCGAATGCTGGAGGGAGCGTTTTCTTTGAAGTACTGGTCCAAAGCCGACAAGGTACGGTGAAAGAGCTGCACCTCTTCGATACTTTTGCTCAGGAAGACCAGAAGGCGATCTTCGTCAAGGGCTTCCAGCTTGCGGTAGCTCGGGTTGCGTCGGTTCAGTAGCAACGAGAGTTGCCGAGCCTTCTTGCTGACGCGGTGGGTGAAGTGCTCGAAGTCAATGGTTTCAGTGTGCTTTGCCGCGGTGGCGATGTCCGTGAACTCCACCTCGTACGCCGTCCGTGGTTTCTCCTTCTGAACGGAAACACGGAACCATTGTTTGATCCGGTCCCACAACGTTCGCCGAACGCTCTCATATGCCTGGCTGTTGTCAGTCATCTTGATCACACATTCTTCGAGGTGACGACCTGTGTTGGCCAAGGCTCGAAGAGACTCCATGAGCGTTTGCCTAAGCGGCTGCTGCTTCTTGGGCTGGTCATGCCCCTTTACCGTTGTTCTCCTCTTCAGACGTTGAACTACCTCTTCCCGTTTTTCCCCGCTCTTCGGCCCGTAGTCTTCCTCTACGACTTCCAGGACCAGTTCCCGATAGAAGGGGCCGGACACGCTGCGAGATCGTCCATACTCCCTTCTAAGCTGTTCTACGACTGCATCCTTCCTCTGATACGGATCATCCGGAAGCGAAATCTGCTCCATGATGTTCCGGCGAACCAGAAGCTTCCAGCGTTGCTTCTGATACTCGGTAACCTGCTTGAGATAGTCGAAGATCCGCCCGGCGGATTTAGCTAGCTGGTTGACGTTCTCTTGGGCGATATCGGAAGTCATATGATCGGCGCCTTCGCGTAGTTTCTGGACCGCCTCAGCGAGCGCTTTGGTTGCAGGGTGCGAGCTGTTAGCGGCAAACCGGCTCCACTTGAAGTAACCGATGAAATCCCCGAGCTTCTTGATTTCCCGAAGCGTCAACGACTCCAGCGAGAACCGATAGTAGTTGGTGATGTACTCGAGCATGGCACCGTAGTAACTCACCCTGGTACTCAGCATGTGGTCCCGCTCCGATTCCGCGAACGCTTGTTCGGGCGGCGTGGCGATCTCCGATATCTGGTAGTCGTGCTTGTAGGGATCCTCGTCGACCACCGCCTTGCGAATGAGAAGATTCGCCAGGCCTTGAAACGAGCCATGATAGGTGCGGAGCTCGTTCTTGAGCGCAGGGAGAATGCTGCTGGTAAGCTGCTCCCCGTACTCCTCAAGGCTTTGAGCCAACGTTTCCGTAAATGAGCTCGATTCGGCCATGCTGTTATAGTACCGGGAAAACCTAACCGTAAGCAACGGCGCCCCGTGCGCGAATGCCAACGTGTGTTCGCATACCCACAACCGGACGAGGGCTCCCGTGAGCTTCTGGGCGATGAGCGGCGTCGCATGTGTAGTCCACGCGCTTAGCAATGCACCCCGAGTATGCCGACGGTTTTCCCTCTTTCCTCGGCTCGAGCCTATATGTCGAAGCTGAAATTTTCAAGGATTGGCTAGGCGGAGCAGTACTAGAGGGTGGGAGGTATCATGAGGAAGCTTAGAAACCGATATCGCGAAGCGCTTTGGGGCGCGGAGCCGGAACGCGGGGTGGACAGCGCCGTTTGCAGGCCGGTCAAGCTCCGCCGGGTGCCGGCAAGACGCGTGCGGGCACCGCGGACGTGGGTGCGACGCATGGACGGGGTATGGGCGTTAACCGGGTTGGTTAGTCTATCGTTGATGTGTTGCAGCGTGCTGAATTCGGGAAGCTCGGGCACTGCGCGCATTCTGCTGCCGGATCTGCCCGTGGAATGGAATACGGCTGAGGTGGAATGGATCGCGATCCTCACCGTCGGCGAAACGGTGTATCACCTGGAGGACGCATCGCCCGGCGATTACGTATATGTCAGCTTACCGGCGGAGTACCCGGTTGCAATTCAGGGTGCATTCGGAGTGAAGGATGGATCCGGGGATGGTCCCCCCATTTTTGAGACTGTCCCGGCAGGGGCGGCGGTTCCTACGACGGACGCGAAAGACCATGTGGCCCTTTCGTATGCGGACGGGCCCGCGATCTCGATTTTCGCGCAGGCGGTACGCCTCGGGGCTATACCGAGCACCATTAACCTTGAGCGTCTGCTAGTTGAGGTAGCCGCTCGCGCCGGCGAGAAGGGGTGGAGCATTGACATTGACGGCGCCGCGGGCGCACTTGTCACCGGAACAATGTCCGCTGCGAAGCTGACTCCGCGGCAGGAAGTGTCGGAGCGAGTAGTTATCGGCGGAGAGAAGTGGTTGCCTCACGACGTGCTGCGTCGTAGCTCGATGAAAGCCGATGACGAAGGGGGGCTCGTTCTGGAGGGCCTAGCCCCTGGCGTTCATCGGTTTTTGAGCCACGAGGGAGATGCGATCGTTTCGGTTTTCGCAGCTGCCTGCGGGGGCGTGCGTGTAGTGACGGACCCTCACATACGTGACGAGGATTGACAACGCGAGGTGTGTTGGAGCCGGAAAGACGACCTCCGGAAGCGGCCAGGGCAGACGTCAGCGAAACCTTAAGCCGGACACAGTCGAACCGGCAGGAGTTCGCGACGGCGACACAGGCGGTGGAACGAGTGCTCACTCATCTCTCTCCGTGCCACCACGGGCCGCAGGCAAACGCCAGGGACGGGGACACGTTGCCGCGTTTCCGGTGTCAGTGTCCAAGCGCGTTCGGCATCCGGCAGCAGCGGTCCCTACTTGACCACGAAGTTCACAAGCTTGTTGGGCACGACGATCGTACGCGCGATGGTCTTGCCGTCCAGATGGCGCTTGACGTTGTCGATCCGGGCCGCCTCCTCGGCCAGGTGGTCTTTGTCGGCATCCCGAGGCGCGTTGAACTCGCCGCGGACCTTGCCGTTTACCTGAACGGCGATGGCAACCTCCTCGTCTTCGGTGAGCGACTGCACGTAGGTCGGCCAGCTTTGGTTGGCGATGGACGGCGCGTTTCCGGCCTGCTGCCACAGCTCTTCGGCAATGTGAGGTGCGTACGGCCCCAAGAGACGGAGGAACGGTTCCCACACCTCACGGTGGAGCTCTTCCTGTTTGTGGAGCTCGTTGATGAACACCATCATCTGGGAGATTGCGGTGTTGAAGTTGAGAGTCCCGGTGTCTTCCGTCACCTTCTTGATGGTTTTGTGCAGTAGTCTGCGGATCTGGTCCGGGGCCTGCGAATTCTCAAGCTTCCGCCGGCCGACTCTCCATACCCGGTCCAGGAAGCGGTGGACTCCCGCGATCCCCGAAGTGGACCAGGGCTTCTCCTGCTCCAGCGGGCCCATGAACATCTCGTAGAGGCGCAACGTGTCCGCTCCGTACTCTTGGATTACGTCGTCCGGGTTGATGACGTTGCCACGAGACTTGGACATGCGCATCCCGTCTTCGCCGAGGATCATCCCCTGATTGACCAGGCGTTGGAACGGCTCGTCGGTGTTGACCACGCCGATGTCGTACAACACTTTGTGCCAGAACCTGGCGTAGAGCAGGTGGAGCACGGCGTGCTCGGCCCCTCCTACATAGAGGTCGACGGGCATCCAGTAATCGATCTTGTCGCGGGCTGCCGGCTCTTGGTCATTGTGCGGGTCGATGAACCGGAGGTAGTACCAGCACGAGCCTGCCCATTGCGGCATCGTGTTTGTCTCGCGTTTAGCCGGCTTGCCGCTGCCGTCGGGGCACGTGGTATTGACCCATGAATCGACGGTAGCCAACGGCGATTCCCCCGTGCCGGCGGGTTTGTAGGTTTCCACTTCCGGGAGCGTCAGAGGGAGCTGATCCTCCGGGAGCGGGACTACGGCGTCGCCGCAGTGCACTACCGGAATCGGCTCTCCCCAGTAGCGCTGGCGTGAGAAGATCCAGTCCCGCAGCTTGTAGTTGACCGCCGGCCGTCCGAGTTCACGCTCCTGGAGCCACTCGACGATCTCTTTCTTTACGTCCTCCGTTCTCTTGCCGCTGAAGTGACCGCTGTTGACCGAGACGCCATCTCCGGCAAATGCGCCGTCGGATAGCGTCTTCCCAAGGCTGCCGGACGGAACTCGATCCGGGTCTTCACGCTCAGGGTCCGCAACGACTTGGACGATAGGCAGCTCGAACTTTTCGGCGAACTCCCAGTCGCGCTCGTCATGGCCGGGGACGGCCATGATGGCGCCGGTGCCGTAATTCATGAGGATATAGTCGCCTATCCAGATCGGGATCCGGGCATCGTTCACTGGGTTGACGGCGTAGCCACCGGTGAACACGCCGGTCTTGTCCTTGGCGAGATCCGTACGTTCCAGATCCGTCTTCTGCAGGGCCTTCTCCCGGTAGGCCTCTACGTCTGAACGGCGGTCGCTCGTAGTGACCGTATCCACAAGCGGGTGCTCAGGCGCCATGACCATGTACGTGGCGCCGAAGAGGGTGTCCGGCCGAGTGGTGAACACCTCGATCTGCTCCTGACTGTCCGCCACCGGGAAGACGACGTCAGCGCCTTCGCTCCGGCCGATCCAGTTTCGCTGCATCGCTTTGATGCTCTCCGGCCAGTCCAGTTGGTCGAGGCCCTCTAGGAGCCGATCGGCGTAGGCGGTGATCCTCAACATCCACTGGCGCAGCGGTTTGCGCTCTACCGGGTAGTTTCCCCGCTCGCTCCGGGGTCCTTCCGGCGTGGTGATTACTTCTTCGTTTGCCAGAACCGTGCCCATGTCCGGGCAATACCAAACGGGGACTTCTTCCATGTATGCAAGGCCCAGCTCATAGAGTTTCAGGAAGATCCACTGGGTCCATTTGTAGTAGGAGGGCTCGTGGGTGCTGACCTCTCGGTCCCAGTCGTAGCTGAAGCCGAGACGCTTGATCTGTTTGCGGAAGTACGTGATGTTCGCTTCCGTGGTATCTCGTGGATGGGTGCCGGTCTGTAGGGCGTAGTTCTCCGCCGGCAGCCCGAAACTGTCAAAGCCCATCGGGTGGAGCACGAGGTATCCGTTCATCCGCAGGTAACGGCTATAGATGTCCGTGGCTGTGTAGCCTTCCGGGTGCCCTACGTGTAGCCCTGCCGCGGAAGGATACGGGAACATATCGAGGACATACACACGCTTCTCCGGGGGGACCGACGGATCCTCCGTAACGCGGAACGTCTTTTTCTCCTCCCAGTACTGTTGCCACTTCGGCTCGATCGATTGGAACGGATACTTGCTCATGCGCCGCATCATAGCGAAGAGCCTTTATCGCGGTCAACGTGGTGGATGCGCGAGTCCGAAGGGATTCGAGCTGTGGAGGCCGAAAGTGAGGGTAGTGGTAGTCCGGCAAGCACGTTCGGTCAAAAAAAAACCCCTCAGGAAAGGAGGTAAACCTGAGGGGCAACGCAATGAAGGTACAACGTACAACCACACGGTCGGTTCGGTTTGCTCCTGGCCGGCGCGTCCGGGGAGTCGGCAACGCCGTTCCCCGGAATGCGGCGTTGCACGCCGCCAGACTTGCATTTGCTTGACGCTTCAGCCGAACCTATAAGAGTGCTACTCGCGCTTTCTGTACATCACAACAACGATTCTGAGGCGTGGTTACACCAAACTCAAACTTGTTGTGCTAGTCGTTGTCCTCGCGGGCCTCTTGCTCGGCCGAGGGTTTGGGGTGGAATTGAACCGCCAGGACCCGTCGATGTGCCATCTCGGTCACATCGAACGTTCCCGCCTCGGTATCGATGCGTTCGCGGGGCTGAGGTATGCGCCCGAGGAAATGGGTAAGGAATCCGCCTATTGTCTGGGCGTGACGCTGGTGCGGCAGCTCGGTGCCTACCGTATCGTTGAACACGTAGAGCGGGGTGTCCCCTTGCACCTGGTACGAGCCGTCGGCCAGCAACTCGATCTTCTCACCTTCCGGTTGATCGAGCTCGTCGTATATCTCTCCCAAGACCTCCTCGATAACGTCCTCCAGGGTTACGATGCCGGCGAGGCCGCCATATTCGTCCAGCACGATCGCCATGTGGAACTGCTCCCCGCGGAACTGCGCGAGCATCTCTCTGAGGCGGCGGCTTTCGGGAACGTATATCGGACGAGCCATGATATCGCCGATCTTGTGTCCGCCTTTCCCGAGTGCTACCTCCCGCATGACGTCCTTGGCCAAGACGATCCCCACGATTCGCTCCGGATCATCGTCATAGACAGGGATGCGCGAGTAGCCGGTCCGGGCGATATCCTCGAAAACCTCGTTCAGCACGGAAGTCTTCCCCACGCTGTACACTCGAGTCCGGTGCGTCATGATTACCTGAACCGGGACGTTCCGAAACCGGAAGATGTTCCGCACGATCCACGATTCGGTGGCGCCGACCGCCCCGATACTGGCCGCATGCTTCACGAGGTTGATGATCGCCTCCGGGGTGGGGCCGCGGGTGCTGTCTCCCCCGGTCAAGCGTGTGATGCAGTTGCTGACCGCAGTCACGAGAATAATCACTGGAGCGAACAGAATGCTCAGCGCGTAGATGACACGGACGGTGTGAAGCGTCACGAACTCGTTGTTCGTTATGGCGATCTGTTTGGGGGTGGCTTCCCCGAATATGAGCACGACGATGGTGAGGACCCCGGTGGTGACCCCGGCGGCATAGTGGCCGATGATCTCGGTCGCCAGCACCGTGGCAAGGCTGGCTGCGCCAATGTTCACAAGGTTGTTGCCGATGAGAATAGTGGTGAGGAGACGGTCCGGACGTGCCGTTAGACGCTCGATCAGAGCGCCGCGCCTACGGAAGCGAGCTTTCAGGTCATGGATCTGGGCTCCGCTGAGCGATGTGAAGGCGGTTTCCGTACCCGAGAAGTAGCCTGAGAGAAGGAGCAGGATAACAAGTCCGACCCACTGCAATACCATTAGGGCTCTCCTCGCGACGCGGCATTCCGGTTCAGCATTCGGATCCTCTCCGGAGGGCGCATCTGGGGTGGGTCCGGAGCAACGTCAGGAATGATGCGCTCAGAGGCTTGTGGACTCCGGACGCCGCCCCGCCGGGCACGCGGGCTCCGTTCTTGTGGGTTGCGGCATCGTGATGGCTTACTTGCCGCGAAGGTAGGGTGTACATAGTTCGATCGTATGGGACTATAGCGCGTGGCTGCGAAAGCTGCAATCTTGGAAAGCGGGGGAAGGTATACGTTTTGCGTTCCAAGGAGCGGCCGGTAAGAAGGGCGCCGGAATAGGAAGATAGTCAGAAAAAGGGCGGCCGAGAGGCCGCCCGAAGCATTGCGGGGGTTTGGATGGAGGTCGGGAGGCTACGTCACGCTACGTTGAGCACATCCTTCATTGCTTGTACGATCTGATCTTTCGGCAGCGCGCCCTGTGCCATCTGTGGTTTCCCATCGGTCGGGATGAACAGGATCGACGGGATGCTCTGGATGCCGAATGCCCCTGCGAGTTCCTGTTCTTGGTCGGTGTCCACCTTGTAGACATCCACCTGGTCCTGGTATTCCTGAGCGATCTCCTCGAGTATGGGAGATACCATCTTACACGGGCCGCACCAATCAGCGTAGAAATCGATTATCGCCGGCTTCTCTCCCTTGAAGCTCCACTCGTTTTCGTTCTGGAAATCGAATACTTTCTGGAGAAAGTCGTCCTTTGTCATCTTCTGAGTCATAGCGATCTACCACCATTTCGTCTGTATTGTTATATACCAAATTAACAATATAGCGCAGAAAAGGCAAGCCCTTTGGCCCCCTTTGCTCGGTCAGAACCCGGCTTATCTGCCGCCCCTCCCCCGCCCTCCCCAGCGGTCGCCGGCGTCCGGCCGTCTGCAACACTTGATCTTCCTGCCGGGTGATCCCGTTGCCGGAAGCGCGCCCGAGTGCTATATTCTGGTGCGAACCCAAGTTAACTCGGAGCGTTCTGCTCCGGCAAGATGAATCGAGACAAGCACAGCCTCCTTCGACGGATCTCGTAAGGTATCTCCAGACCGGAGACGGCACGGAAGAGCTGCCTGACGACGGGGTCGGCTCCAGGAACCGGCCGGCAGAAGGCAATTCTCAGCGACGCGTCGAAGAGTATGTGCAAAACCGCAGCCAAAAAGGGAGAACGGCCATATGGCAAAACATCAGTTTCAGACCGAGGTAACGCAGCTGCTCGACATTATCGTGCACAGCCTTTACTCGCACAAAGAGATTTTCTTGAGGGAGCTGATCTCGAACGCGAGTGACGCACTCGACAAGCTGAAGTATCTCACAATGACGGACGATCGGTACAAGAGTCTTCAATACGAGCCGCGAATCGATCTCGCGTTCGATGAAGAGAACCAGTCTTGGCTTTCAGTTGAGGACACCGGAATCGGAATGTCCAAAGAGGAGCTCGGAGAGAATCTCGGAACGATCGCTCGTTCGGGAACCAAGAGCTTCATAAACCAGCTGACCGGTGACGCGAAGAAGGATTCCAACCTCATTGGGCAGTTCGGACTCGGGTTCTACAGCGCATTCATGGTTTCCGACCGAATCGAGGTGACCACGAGCAAGGCCGGCGGCAAGAAGGCCTGGAAGTGGAGCAGCGAGGGGAAGGGCGAGTATGAGATCGACGAGGCCGAGCGGGATCACCACGGCACCAAAGTGGTACTCTACCTCTCGGACGAAGGCAAAGAGTTCGCATCGCGGTGGCAGATCCAGGAGATTGTGAAAAAGTACTCGAACCATATTGCCTTCCCGATCTATCTGCACTACACGAAGAAAGAGTACGACGACCAGGGAAAAGAGAAGAGCGCCGAGCCGGCAGTAGAACAGATCAACGCGGCGAGTGCACTCTGGCGACAACGCAAGTCGGAGTTGAGCGAGGAGGATTACGCCGAGTTTTACAAGACGCTCGCGCATGACACGGAGGATCCGCTTTTCCATGTGCATACCCAGGCGGAGGGGACGCTGGAGTACACGACGCTCTTCTACGTGCCGCGGACGGCTCCGGCAGATATGTACTACGCCGATTATCGGCCCGGGGTGAAGCTTTACGTCCAGCGCGTGTTCATAACCGATGACGAGAAGGAGCTGCTGCCGACCTATCTGCGCTTTGTCCGTGGCGTGATCGACAGCGAGGATCTTCCGCTCAACGTGAGTCGGGAGATTCTGCAGCAGAACCGCATCATGGCGACGATCCGCTCACAGTCAGTCAAAAAGCTCCTTTCCGAGTTCCAGCGGATAGCTCAAGAGGATCCGGATAAGTTCCAGCAATTCATCGAGCAGTACAACCGGCCGCTGAAAGAAGGACTCTATTCGGACTTCGCAAATCGCGATCAGCTGCTGGAGTTGGTACGATTCAAGAGCACGAAGGTGGACGGTTACACGAGCCTTGCAGAGTACAAGGAGCGAATGCTCCCCGATCAGAAGGCCATTTACCACATCACCGGCGACTCGGAAGCCGGTCTTCGCAGTTCGCCGCTCCTGGAGGCTTATAGGAACAAGGACATCGAAGTGCTTATCATGGACGACGATATCGACGAGATCGCCGTGCCGATGATCGGCTCGTACAAGGAGATCGAGCTCAAAGCGGTGAACCGGAGCGACGCGGGCGAAGACCTCAAGGAGGAGGCCGACGAGGAGCGTGACAAAGAAGTAGGCCCCGTTGTGGACCGTATTAAGAAGGCGCTGGGAGACCGGGTGAAAGACGTGCGGAGCTCGGTGCGCCTGTCGGACTCGCCGAGTTGCATCGTGAG
>PWGF01000385.1 GCA_003554375.1 Spirochaetaceae bacterium | reverse complement strand
TCAAAGACTTCCTGAAAGCGCTCCACCCGTCGTGCAGGCTCCTCCTGATGCCATATTTCCAGAGTAACGGCCTCCTCCTCTGCCTCACCAGCAGCGAAGAGTGACCCAGGGATCACCAGCATGGCCAGAATGAGCCCCACGGCCAACCACAGGCTTCGTGTTGCCTTTGCAGCAGTCATATTCCTGCCTCCTTTGATTTGAGATGGAGATACGAGGGTCGCGGCAACCAAACCGAAGACCTCGCGCTCGTACCACCGTGACTCGATCGCTAACGAGCACAGTGTAGACGGGGAAACATTATCTGTCAATGCCCGATATATATATTCGGCGCACTCAGGAGGTGTGATCGGCTTGGCGTCGCAACTTCAATTGGGCGTATTTCGTGTCCCTCGGACATGTGCTCAGTGTCGTGACGGACTGCCGTAAATACTCCGAGCTCGAGAACTTGGAATTAACGCCCGCAATATTGCCGCCTGTTGGCGTCACAAAACCGTCTCTCCCGCAAGTGAGACGTGCGATTCAAACGGAGGGCGGATTAAGTATCGAGCGTTGACAGATTACTGACTCATGGCTTAGCCTATTACGACGATGTGCGAGGAGTAGTTGGGCTTCCACAGGCTCACTCACCCACCACTCGCAACGCACATGGTAACCGATCCGGCCTAAGAAAGCTTTGGCGGAGTTTGTCGGAGAAGGAGACGAAAGTATGAAGAAGCAGGGAGCGAACGGTACGCTGAACGGTGCGCTGTATGACACCTACCACCAACGTGTGACGGCAGCCCTTGACGCAATCGTCAACGAAGGCGAAGCGATCGATCGGGCTGCTGAGTTGGTGGCTCAGCAGGTCGCTAAGGATGGGCTCGTGTTTGTTGGAACCGGAGGGGCCCACGGCGGTATTGGGATCGAAGAGGTTTTCTACCGAGCGGGAGGGCTTGCGAATGTGAGCCCAATGCTTGACGGCGGTGTTTCCTTGATAAACGGCGCTGTACGTACAACGCAGATGGAGCGGTTGGAGGGGTACGGCCGCACTGTGGTCGATATCTACGGTATCAGTGAGGGAGATCTCGTTATTATCGCTGCGCCGGTGGGGATTACGCCGATGGCAATCGACTCGGCCTTGGAGTCTCGGTCACGAGGAGCCTCCGTTATCGGCATCGCGACTAAGGCCTTTGCCCAGAACCTGCCGAAGGACCATCCTTCGCGTCACAAGAGCGGCAAGAGTCTTGATGAGGTCTCGGACGTATTCGTTGAGTGTCATGTACCGTTTGGGGATGCCGTCCTGGAAATCGAAGGCGTTCCCCAACGGTTCGGGCCTGTTTCCACGATCGCTTTGACGTTCACCGAAAACCTGATCATGTGTCGGGCGGTGGAACGTCTACTGGAGATGGGCGTACACCCACCCGTCTGGCGGAGCGCGAATACTGCGGGCGGGGACGAAGCGAATGCCGAATACATCAATAGATACGGCGGAAAGATTCCGCATCTGTAGTCGTCGTATCGTGTCGGAGCGTCGTGCTTGCCGGCTTTCGGGTGCAAGCTTCTGGGTGCGCACTCTTGGGCAGCCGAGCACGGGTTCGTTCACATGGTACCGGCCGGGGCTTCGGGCGATGAAGCGCAATAGGAGGTTGAGATGAGTGTTGTGACGGAATACCACCAGGCGATTACGAGTATTTTGGACCAGATAGCGGGTAATCGCGAAGCGTTAGCTGACGCTGCGAACATGATGGCCGACGCCATCGAGGAAGATAGGGTCATCTTTGTGGGCCATGGCGGAGCTCACTCCGGCATGCTTCTGGAGGAGCTGTTCTACCGCGCCGGAGGGCTCGCATGTCTAAACCCGATGATGGACGAGGGAGTGTTCCTTGGGCGAGGTGCTACACGGTCGACTAAGATGGAGCGTACTCCGGCTTACGGCCGGACTGTCGTGAACCTTTACGGTGTCGGCAAGGGCGATGTCGTGCTCATGATTACTTCGGTGGGAATCACGAGCATGGCAATAGACGAGACTCTTGAAGCGAAGGATCGTGGGGCCCGGGTAATCGCACTTACTTCGACAAGCTTCGCCGAACATACCCCGAAGGGGCATCCCTCACGCCATCCCTCGGGACTCAACCTTCATGAGTTGGCGGATATATTCCTGGATTGTCACGTACCCGTGGGGGATGCAGCGCTGAAGCGCTCCGGAGTGGATCAGAAGTTCGGCCCGACATCGACCATAGCGCTTACCTATTTGGCGCATCAGCTCATGGCTCAGTTGGTAGCGGTTCTTCACGAGAGAGGCATAACGCCGCCGTTATGGCAGAGTTCCAATACGCCCGGTGGCGACGAGGCGAACCGGCACTATATCGAGAAATACCGGCATCGCGTGAAGCACCTTACGTAGGATGAAAGGCGCTCTCTCCCCCTGCTTCCGTGCCAGGAGAGTTGGCGTCCGAGTATAAACGATCGGAGGAATCTTATGCTTGTTTTGTGTGACGGAGTAGTGATTACGCCGACGCGCCGGCTCGATGATGCTGTTGTTGCAATCGAAGGAGAGAAGATTACCTACGTTGGATCTCCGCATCAGCTGAAAACGGGAACGGATGACAGGTTTGTCTCTGTAGGAGGCGCCTACATCACCCCTGGTTTCATGGATATCCATGTTAACGGGGGCGGAGGAGCTGATGCGTGGCACTGTCTGGAGGACGAGACCGCTCTTGCGACCATCTCGCAGACGCACGTTCGGCACGGAACGACGTCTTTGGTGCCAACGCTTATCACCGCACCTGTGGAAAAGCTATTGCCTTCGATCCAGGCTATTGCAGAGGCAAAGCGGAAAGACTTGGACGGCGCACGGGTGTTGGGGGCCTTGGTGGAAGGGCCGTTCGTCTCAGAAAAGGAGAAGGGAGCACACAACCCGGAGTATATCCGAGTGCCCGCGGACACCGATTGGGGCCCGTTCCTCGAGCTGGCCGATGACATTGTCATGATGACGATCGCACCCGAAGTCGAGGGCGGATGTGAGTTAGGAGCCGCGCTGGCACAACGCGGGGTGGTTCCTGCTGTCGGTCATTCGCACGCGACGTTCGATCAGGTCCGTCGCGCGGTAGACCATGGATTCACCCATGTCACGCACATCTTCTGCAGTACCCCGGGATACATCCGCGACATCGAGAAAGCACAGAAGATCTCCCGCGTGATGGAAGCTGCTCTGATACTCGACGACTTGACGGCGGAGATAATCGGGGACGGAAAGCATGTTCCGGAAGGGCTCTTGAAGCTTGCTCTCAAAGCCAAGGGAATAAGCAGGTTGTGCGCCGTAACGGATGCGATCAACGCCACCGGTCTCCCGCCCGGTCCTCATTACCTCGGAGATATGCCCATCGTCGTTGAGGATGGAGTAGCCAAACTAGCCGACCGGAGCTTCTTCGCAGGAAGCGTAGCGACGATGGATATGTGCGTCCGCAATATGATGGCTCTCGGAGGTATCACCGTTGAGGAGGCGGTCGCCTCTGCAACCAGCGTGCCGGCTCGAATTATAGGGGCCGACAGGTCCAAGGGACGCCTGGCCAAGGGAATGGACGCAGACGTCGTGGTTTTCGACGACAATGTGAACATCCGGGCAACGATTGTAGAGGGGACTACGCGGTATTGGGACGATACCTGTCTGCGCGAATTGAGCTCACCGCGCTGACCGAGCCGTTCGGAGGCGTTCGGCGCGCTCTCGCGGGGAAGATGACCGGAGAGTGTAAGGCCGTGCAATAAAGGAGTACTAGGAGGAATGAAGTGAGTATCTATAGCCGGACCGTTGACAAGCTGCCCGAGAAGTGGAAAGCAGTCACAACCGTAGTCCGCGACACTGCGGCCTTGAATGAGCGGATTGCCGGGCAATTCGCGGATCTTCTTGAAGACAAGATGCGAAAGAATGAGCTGCTAACCGTCATCACTGCCGTCGGTCCATTGGATTACAGCTATTTCGTGAAACAGATCGTGGATCGAGGACTTGATTGTCGGTTCCTGCGGTGTGTGAATATGGATGAGTACATCGACGAGAATGACCAATGGATACCGTACGAGCATCCGCTGAGCTTTCGAAGGTTTATGGACGAAACTTTCTTTGATCTATTGCCTACGGACAACAGGCCGAAAGAGGAGAACATCGTTTTTCCTCATCCGTCGGATCCGCAATACGCTACGGATATCCTGCGAGACGCAGGAGGGGCGGACATCTGTTGGGGCGGTTTCGGCATCACCGGCCACCTGGCTTTTAACGACCCGCCCGAAATGCTTGGGGAGCCGACCGACTTAGAGTCATTTCGCGCAACGGTGTGTCGGAAGGTGGTAGTGTCCCGGATGGCAAAAGCGCAGATGGCAATGGGCGGTACTGATGGCAACCTGGACATCATTCCGGAGCGAGCCGTTACTCTGGGCATGTCCGATCTGCTTGGCTCGAAAACTCTCCATCTCACTTTCATGAGGAAGTGGCATGCGGGACTTTGGCGAAGGGCCCTCCTGGGGGAGGTCAGCTCGTCGTTTCCAGGTTCGTTGGCTCAGACGCATCCCAACGTACAAGTTACCATGACTGAGTTGGCTGCAAGGGTTCCCGGTGTGAACACCTCCCAGGAGACCGGAGAATCGCCGGAGTAGTACTCCCCTACTCTCGGTGTAATCACAGACTGTCCGTGAGAGACGGTCGTTTGGAGCAAACCGGGACGGCACGCGCTGCCCGGTCTGCTCCTATCAAGTACTGAGGGGGTATACCGTTCCAGATGCAGCAAAGCTACCGTCTGTCTACCAGCGACAAGAGAGTTCTCTCTCTCCTATCCCGGCGGTCGCCCTTGTCCAAGAGAGCAATCGCGGACGCGGGCGGAATGGGTTGGGCCACTGTCGTGAACTCCATAGGTGAGCTCATTGATATCGGCTTTGTAGAATCGGCTGGGACTGCCAAGAGCACGCCGGCTACTCGCGGAAGACATGCGGAGACCTATACGCTCTCTGATCACCGTCCGCTGGTTGTCGGTATCGACGTAGAGTACACGCGCACTCACGTTGCGTTGATCAATCTCAAGGGGTCGATTCTGGCTGAATCCATGTATCGAACCGTTCAGGATCCCGAACAGGAAGACGTGGTCCGCTTTCTGACCGCCACGTTCGAGACCTTCAGGGAAGAGGTAGGTTTCCAAGTCGACAATATTGCCGGCGTTGGATTGGCAATTCCCGGGATCGCATTTCCCTCGCGTTCGCCAAGGGACAACTTGGCGAAATCGCAGCAGTTGAGCAGTGAGCTACAGCGGAGATTCGGTATTACGGTACGGGTGGCTCAGAACACCAAGGCGTACACGGCGTTTCAGAACTGGTTTCACGATAAGGGCAGCTCCCGAGATTTCATGCAGGTCTCAATTCGTACCGGCGTCGGTACCGGCATTGTACATCAAGGGCAGCAGTACTTAGGGACGCATGGGTTGGCCGGAGAGATCGGACACCTGAAGGTGGGTGGAGGTGGGTTGCCTTGCCGCTGCGGGAAAACAGGGTGTCTGGAGACCGTCGTAAACGAGCGCTATCTTTTCGAACAGTACCGGACACGGGTTCTTAGTAACGAGTTTGCCCCGAACACCGGGAACAGTAGCGACATCGATGGAGTAAGAGAAGGTTTGAGAGGGCTATTCGATGACGCCGTCGCAGGGAATCCCGAAGCCCGGAGGATACTTGATACAGTAGCAGGATACCTTGGACGAGCCCTCGCCGCCACCATAACAACACTGGACATCAACTACGTCATCATCAGCGGACATTT
>PWGF01000536.1 GCA_003554375.1 Spirochaetaceae bacterium | reverse complement strand
CGTACCGCCACGCCCCAACCACGAGACGCCGTCTCCCCACTCGTCATGCACGGAGACGAGATCGGCCGGGATTTCGGCGAGAAACTGTGACGGCATCGAGAAGCGGTTGCTCCCGTGCAGCCTTCGAAAGCGGCTCGTGGTTATGTACAGCTCGTTCTCGGCACGCGTAACCGCGACGTAAAAGAGCCTGCGTTCCTCTTCCAGCTCCTCTCGTGCCTCTTCGTCGTCGCGGTGGTCCGGGACTCGTGGGAATAGCCCGTCTTCGACTCCCGTTATGATGACGCGAGGGAACTCGAGGCCCTTCGTGTTGTGCATAGTTATCAGGGTCACAGCGTTCTCATCTCCCGGGTTCGTCTGCTCCCGTGCCGCATCCAGCTCGATTTCCTCCAAAAACTCGGTGAGGCCCCCTGGCCCGCCCGGATAGAGATCGGCCGCATTCCGGAGCTCCTCCAGGTTCTCGAGCTTCTGCGTCCCGGCATACTCATCCTGCTCCCGGTGGTACTGCTCCAGTCCGCTCTCCCGTACGACCGCATCCACGAACTCCGACAGCCGGGCCGCATTCAGCCTCCCCATGCACCGCTCGAGGATCCGGCTGAGCTCGGCAAGCCCCTCCCGGCCGCGGCGGGGGAGCCCGGCGACCCCGGCTTTGACCGCCTCTGCAAGCGTCATGCCGCCACGGGCGGCGGCGTCCAGAATCCGCTCCATGGTCCGCTCGCCGATCCCACGGCTCGGCTTGTTGGCTATCCGGCGGAAGCTCACCTCGTCACGCGGGTTGCCGATGAACCGCAAGAACGCAAGCGCGTCCTTCACCTCCTCCCGCTCGTAGAAACGCACGGTCCCCACGATCCGGTACGGAATGCCCGCCCGCATGAGCGCGCCCTCAAATGCGCGGGACTGTGCGTTGGTCCGGTAGAGTATCGCAGTCTCATGCCACGGACCCCGTCGGGCAAGATCGAGACAGAGCTCTACCTCCCGCTCGGCGTCCGGAAGGAACGCCACGAGCGGCTTAGCCCCTCCGCCGCGCTCGGTGTAGAGGGTCTTCCCCAACCGGCCGACGTTGCCTTCAACCACGGCGCCGGCAACCCGCAGGATAGGCGCGGTGGAGCGGTAGTTGCGCTCGAGACGCACCACGCGCGTATCCGCAAAGGTCTCATGGAACGTAAGGATGTTCCGCACCTCGGCCCCGCGAAAGCGATAGATGCTCTGATCGTCGTCCCCCACGACGCACACGAAAGCGCCCGGGCCGGCAAGCAAGCGCAACAGCTCATACTGCGCTACGTTCGAATCCTGATACTCGTCCACCAGGATCGCGCCGAACCGGCTCTGCGTGCGCTCGCGAACCTGCTCGTTTTCGCGGAGAAGCTCGACGGGACGAAGGATCAAGTCGCCGAAATCGACGTTCCCAATCTCCCGCAGCTTCTCCTCGTAGGCGGCATACGCCTCCGGTAGCTCATCCGGAGCTTCGAGGAAAGCCAAGTCGTCGTCCGGCCGCAAACCGTAGTCCTTGGCCCGACTGATCGCACGCGCCAACCCGCCCAGCTCGCGCCGCTTACGGCTCGGATAGATGGAATGGAGCAGCGTGAGCGAATCCTCGTCGTCGTAGATCGTGAATTGCGAGGAGAGTCCCGCCGGCGCCGCGTTCCGTCTGAGAAACCACGCGCCGAAGCTGTGAAACGTGCGGATACACGCGTCCTCGGCCTCGGGAGCCAACTCCGCCGCACGCCGCCGCATCTCGCCTGCAGCCTTGTTCGTAAAGGTCACCGCTAGAATCGACCGCGCCGGGCACCCGTGGCGCCGGATCAGGTGGGCCACTTTCACGGTGATAACGCGCGTCTTGCCGCTCCCCGCTCCGGCGAGGATCAGCAAAGGCGAGTCGACGTGCTCCACGGCGAGTCGTTGCGCGTCATTGAGCGAATCGAGCGTTGTATGAAGCAAATCGGTACCGGCCATGCCGCAGTTTACACGCCATTCGGGGATTCAGTACAACAGGCTGTCAGGGCAGGACGACGTGGAGTTGCCGCGGCCGGGCAGCCTTCGTCGGTTGGAATCCGCCGGCGGCCCCTGCCGGGCGCATGCCGGCGGCCGCTCGAGATTCGGTCGTCCGGCGTTCGATTCGCGAGCCACTCGTGTTCGGCTCGCCGAACGCCGGACTTCGGTTCGGGTTCCGGTTAGTAGAGAGGCAGCGCGTAGATCGACTCTTGGGTCGCGTCCTCAGACCGCTCACGTACCAAAAGCTCATTGCGAACCGTCCCGGCAGGACCGAGCTCCAGCTCCTCATCCGATACCCGGATCCGCACGTGTCCGGCATTCGACGCGCCCAGGCGAATCCACTCTTCCGCTTCCAGCTGGAGCTCATCGCCGTCATCGAACCGCGACTGCTCGGTCTCTCCGCCGTCCGCCGAATAGCGCAGCAGGACCGGTCCGGAAAACGCCAGATCAACCTGCAGGGGGCCCCGAGACGCTGCCGCGATCTCGCGCCGATCGCGCCGTCGCGCGTCTTCCGTCGTTCCACCTTGAGACGGAAGTTCACGGTCGGCCACCACGTCGGTTTCCCGGTCGATGTCGGTCCGGCTTTCCGCCGTGTCATTCCGCTGCGAGCCTTCCATGTCTTCGGAGCCGAGCCACGCGGCAACGGATCCCTGCTGCACTGCTCGCTTCAACCGAAGTCCGGCGCTCGGCGGCGAGCTTTCGGGATCCAGACTGTGGACGGCCACGCGTATGTCAGGCGCTCCGTCCCCGGTGAGATCGACCGGTTCAACCTGTCCCGGGTCGATCCGTGCCTCATCGAGATGCGTATCCCCGAACGAGAGGCGAAGCTCGGCAGCGTCACTAACGTCGATGAGCTCGATGGTCGCACGTCTGTCTCCGCCGGCATCCGCGTGCCCCCCTAGACCGGCAGCGTCGGATCGGTCGTTCAGAGAGTCAGCTATCTCCAACGGTACGCTTATCCGCTCTCCGCGAAATAGCTCCCGTTCCAGAAGCTCGTCCACCATTACCAGCCCGCCGTCCGAAGCGTCGGCGTACGGAACAGGCGCCTCTTCGACACCTGCCATGCTGGTGTGCTCCGCCTCACGGTCCGATCGTGTTTCTTGCTCCTGCCGGAGAGACGGCTCACCGTCAGGGGCCTCCTCCGTATCCTCCAAGGCTACTTGCGAACCCGAATCTGAATCGACGCGATCGCCGTCACCGTTCGGAGCGGCCTCTTGGTTCTCCGCCGCTTCGGCGCCTGCATCGCGATTCTCCCCGATCGCGGGATCCTGAGCCTCCGTTTCGCCGTCGTCGGCGGCAACGTCGACCTCCTCGCTCCCCAAACCGCTTGGCTCAAAGATATCGGTTGCAAAGTAGAGAACGCCGAGCACGAGCGCGATAACCACCACAGCCACGAGAACGATCGTCAACCCACGCCGCCCTGAGCTCGACCGCTGGTCCAGAAGCTCGTTCATAGGTGCCGGCTGCTCCTGAAGCTGCAAGTTCTTATAGAGCGAGACGATCTCCTGCGGGTTGAGTCCGAGGTAGGCTGAGTAGTTCCGAAGGAAGCCGATCAGGTACGGCTCGCCGGGGAAGAGCGAGAACTCCTCCTCCTCCATCGCCACGATATAGCGCTTTGCAATATGCGTATCACGCGCGACTTGCTCGAGCGTGTATCCCTTCTCCGCTCTTGATGCGCGCAGCTTCTCTCCGATCGATTCCATCTTAACCCTCGGCTTCGGCAGGTATTGCTGCTTCCTTTAGCGCGAAGAGTTGCTAGGACAGACCTTCGCCGCCTGCGCGGCTACCGGCCTCGCCGCGAGCACCCCGCAGACAACGGCCATACGCCGAGCCAATAGCCGGCGACACCGGGCGTCACTTCCTGTATTGCTGCGTTACGCCCTCTTCCGCCCGTGCATCGTTCCCCAGCGCCGGAGCTGCTTCGGCAGAAGCCATCTAAACAGATTCGAGCTGCCCAGCCGCGAAGCTGCGCCATACCGGCCCACGCTTGCGCCGCAATTAGTCGGCATCGAACAAGAAATCCTCGTACGTACTGGCGTCCGGAGGCGATTCGTACTCAAACCGGCTATCCGAGAGCCCTTGATTGGGCTCCACGTCCATGAAGTCGATCTGCACGCTCTCGTAATCCTCCGTGGTTCCCACGATACGCCGAATCCGATAATCCTCATCTATAGCCAAGACAAGCTGCCGAAATCCGTCCCGCGGCCTAGAGGTATCGAACAGTAAGTGTACCACATCCGTATCCGGGCCGACCGCCTCCCCGGGCGCATCGCTCCCGTTCACGTTGGTAAACTCCGGTTGACTCTGAAAAGCCACGGAGTAATTCCTCCGAAGCAGGCTCAACCCTTCCTCAGTTGCGAACCCGGCAGGCGCCGCGTCCGTTTGTTGCTGCAACCGCTGAGTCAGGGTTGTGTTGAGCCGCGGAACGTATATCCGTAGGTATTCGCCATCACTCAGGATGAACTGGTCTTCCGGATCAGTGAAGTCGATGAGCATGTCGCTCGGCTTGCGATGGGAGAACATCCCCTCCATCCGGCCGTTTTCGGTCGTCATTACGATAGAGGCGGTGTAATCCTCGAAGCCGCCATACTCTTGCGACACGCGCCGCAAAAGATCCGAGGCAGTCTCAAGCTCCAGCTCCTGAGCCGAAACAGCGCTCCCCACAAACAGGAGGACGGCTGCGGCCAAGATCCCCAGGACCGCCGAACCGATACGACGGGAGCCGCCGGACTGTTGGACCGCCGGAGCTTCCGCTGCAGATCGGGCGCTTTTCGGGATCCGGGGCCGCGGCAACCGGAACAATCGACACTTCCTTACGACAGATTGCACTATAGGCATGAGATGATAGCCTCGCTCCTATGTTGATCTAGCGGTGTTTTTGGCGTATTTGTCAAGGAGAGTAGGACATGGACCACCTGCGTATCCAAACCCTCGTGCCCGCCTCGGCGGCGTACCCGCGTCACTCGGAAGCCTCAATTGTCGGCCTGGGTGACGGAACGCTTCTCCTCGCCTGGTCTCGATTCGCCGGCCACCGGAGAAGCGGACAACGAGTCTCCGGCATACTCGAGAGTGACAATCACGACGCTTGTATCATGGGCATGCGTTCCAGCGACGGCGGCCGGACGTGGGAAGACGAAACCGTGCTTGTCGAGAACTCTGCCGGCCTCAACGTCATGTCTCCTGCTCTTGCCCGGCTTCCGGATGGAACTCTCGGCCTTCTTTACAGTCGCCGCGAGTCCGCAGATTATGGCTTCCGCGTCTTCTGCCGCTCATGGGACAATGGAGCGACGTGGCATCAGTTCCGAAACCTAACCAACGACGGCTATATTACCGGCACCAACGATCGTTTCGCTGTACTCTCCAAGGGCCGTCTGCTAGCCCCGCTGCACCGTGGTGACTCGTGGTACGCGAAACTCCGCAAGACCCTGATTGCGCGCTCCGACGATCTCGGGGCAACCTGGGACTTCAGCGATCCGATCGAGCTTCCCGCAGTGGATCAGGCTTCGGAGTCAGGTTGCTGGGAAACCTCGGTCGCGGAGCCGGCCGACGGCTCGGTCCTTGCCGTTATGCGAACAGCGATGGGAACTCTCTTCCGCTCGATCTCATACGACGCCGGGGTCACGTGGTCGTCGCCGCGCTCCCTTGGCGTAGAGTCTCCGATTGCGCCCGGCGTGATACGGCGCATCCCCCAGTCGAACGATCTCCTGTTGGTCTGGAACGAGCACTTTAACTGGCGGGAGCCCATGTTCGGTGAGCGGAAAAAGCTCTCGTGCGCCGTCAGCCGGG
>PWGF01000069.1 GCA_003554375.1 Spirochaetaceae bacterium | reverse complement strand
CGGCCGGATGCGTCCTATGAGTGGTCGGGGCAGGCCGGAACGGTGACGGAGAGTTCTTCGGTACGCGGCATATCATGTGCCGAATATCGCCGCGCCGATGTCGGGACGGTACCAGCCGCCGTCGAAGCGCACCTGGGCGGCCAGCTCGTAAGCGCGCGAGCGGGCCTCGAGGAGGTCCACTCCGCGTCCGACGGCGGTGAAGCAGCGACCGCCGGCGGTAACGAGCGTACCGTCGTCCCCGATTGCCGTACCGGCGTGAAAGAGGTGCGTCTTGGCCGGGCGCTCGTGCTCCGGCGGAAGCTCGACCGGCTTATCGGAATCCGGTGGGCCGGGGTAGTTCCGGCTGGCGAGTACCCCCCCCACGGCAACGTCACTCGAGAACTGTACGTGGTAGTCCTTCAAGCGGTCGTTGAGAATAGAGTCACAGAGGTCGACGAGATCCGAGTCAAGCAGTGGTATCATAACCTGGGCTTCCGGATCTCCTAGTCGGACATTATACTCCAGTACGTACGGCCCTTCCGATGTCATCATGAGACCAAAGTAGAGAAAACCGCGGTAGGCAAAGCCTTCGTTCCGGAGCGCAGCGATCGTTGGGTCGACGATACTCTCGGCAACGAGCCGCCGCTGCTCAGGGGTGAGCCAGGGTACCGGACAGATGCTGCCCATGCCGCCGGTATTTGGGCCGGTTCCGTCCGCCCCGGCCTTCTTGTAGTCGGCACACTCAGTCAAAATGGCGTATGAACGGCCGTCCATGGCGACAAAAACGGAGAGCTCATTGCCGCTGAGGTAGTCTTCGATTACGACCTGATCGTGCTCGATCTGCTCGAGCGCAAAACGGAGCAGAGCCTCCGGATCATCGGCGTCGGAAACACCTTTGCCTCCCGCCAATCCGCTCCGCTTGACTACGAAGCGGTCGGTCCGTGAAGTGATGTGGGTGCGGAGGTCGTCAGGGTCCGTGAACACGTGAGACTTCGGGCATGGAAGCCCGTTACGCTGCATGAACTCGTTGGCAAAGGCCTTGCTGGTTTCAAGTCGCGCCGCGGAGGCGCTGGGTCCGACGACGGAAAAGCCGGATTGAGCCAGCTGATCCGAAACGCCGGCGGCAAGTGGAGCTTCCGGTCCGACGAAAACCAGATCGATTCCGAGCTCCCTGGCTTTCTCCACAACTGGTCCAGGTTCATTTGGATCGATGTCGGTGACGTTTTCTGCAATCTCAGCTGTTCCAGGATTGCCCGGAAGGCAGTAGAGACCTGTTAGTCTGTGGCTGCGAGAGAATTTACAAGCCACGGCGTGCTCACGTCCGCCTGATCCGATAACCAAAACTCGCATGGCCGCTAACTCCTCCCCTTATGGTCTACTTGGGTGTTGTGCTGAGCTCCTTGACGGAATGCATTCCGGCTCTCCGACGGGTGTAGCCGAAAGCTGCGGAGGTCCGCTTCCTCCAGCAAGCGACACACTACCCCGGGATAAACTTCATGCTCGAGCTCGTGAATGCGTGCTTGGACGTACTCGAGCGACTCGCCCGCATGCCGCTGAAGCGAAGCCTGCTCGATTATCGGCCCCGTATCTACCCCTTCATCCACGTAGTGGACCGTGAGGCCGAGCTCCGTTTCACCTGCGTAATAAGCCCGAAGCAGGGCATCCCTTCCCGGGTACTTCGGCAGCAAGGAAGGGTGAATGTTGATGATACGATTTCGATAACGATTGACGAAATTCGGGCTGAGAACCCGCATGAACCCGGCCAGTGCGATGAGGTCTACGTTAAACGAGTCAACGGCCTCTTGGATTTCGCGCTCTGCCTCGGTTCGATGACGATGGCGGTATGTTACCGTCCGGACGGGAACGGACCATTCCGTGGCAATACCAACTGCGCCACACCGGCTCTTGTCGGTAACCAGGAGTGCTACGTCATGGGGGGTGCTCGCTAAGTGCTCGAGTATGGCCCGGAAGTTCGAGCCTTTTCCGGAAGCAAAGACTGCGCATCTACCCATTTCTAAGCTCCCCAATGCGGTGGATGGCAATGTCGTGCTCTTGAGCCAGCCTTTCAAAGGCAGGTGCTTGGTCGGGCTCCACCGCCAGCGCAATGCCAATGCCCATGTTAAAGACTCGGCACATCTCCTCCTCCGCGACGTTCCCGCGGGCTTGTATCTCGCGGAAGATCGAAGGGACGGGCCAGTCCCACGTAAGCACAGGGACGAATGGATCTACCACTCGGTGAAGATTGAGAACCAACCCGCCGCCTGTGATGTGGGCCGCCGCAATTACGCCGGCGCCTGCAAGGAGCACGGAAAGCTCGTTCACATATATCCGAGTAGGTTCGAGGAGCATGCGATAGTGCTCCGCCGGGGCGTCGGCGAGGGCCTTCCTTGCAAGGGAGAAGCCGTTGGAGTGGATGCCGGACGAGGGTATTCCGTAGAGCGGCGCGCCGGCGACCAGCCGATCGCGCTTTGGAAGCAACTCGTGTCGGTCCGCAACCCCGACGGCGAAGCCCGCCAAATCGAAGTCTTCAGGCCCGTACATGTCCGGAAGCTCGGCGGTCTCTCCTCCTGCCAGCCTGCATCCGGCCTGTTCGCACCCGGAGACCACCCCTAGGACGATCTGCCGCAGTCCGTGTTGATCCACCCGGCCGCAGGCAATGTAGTCGAGAAACTGTACCGGGTGTGCGCCGGCCACCGCGAGATCGTTGACACACATGGCCACAAGATCGATGCCGACCGTATCGTACGTCCTAAGCCGGCGAGCTACCAGCAGCTTGGTGCCGACGCCATCCGTGGATGACAACAGAACCGGTTCACGCATGCCGCCGACCTCTAGCGGCACGGCTCCGGCAAATCCGCCGATTGCGCTGCCGACCGCGGGCGAGTCAATCTGTCCTATAAGCTCTGCAAAGCGGTTGCCGGCTTCGATATCTACCCCGGCTGATTTGTAGTCCATTCCCCACGTCCTTTCGATATATGACTGCGGAGGCGCCTTTGTAGCGACGAGAGCTGCTCTCGCTTCCAGCCAGGCGCCTGTTCCGCCCCCTTCTTTGTTACCAGAGTGCCGTTCAGTCCGGCCAAAGCTGCGGGTCGTGCGATCCGCCGGCTAGAACCGAACCTCTCAAGCTATCGGCGTCCCCGGAGTTCTCCGGTGTTGAGACTGCGTGAGTGCGTCCGTTCCTGCCGGATTCCCGTGTGTCTCTTGGCTGGGGCTGCTGTTCTTGCTCCGTGAGCGGCACCGCCAACGGATACTCGCCCGAGAAACATGCATAACAGAAACGCTCGGGATGATCCAGACAGTTGCGCAGTCCGGATATGCTCAAGAAGCGGACGGAGTCCGCTCCGATGTGTTCTGCGATTGCATTGGGATCGAGCGTGTTTGAGATGAGCTCGCTCCTGGTGGGGATGTCGATGCCGAAGAAACACGGCCAACGGAGTTCCGGTGAGCTGAGGCGCAAGTGGACCTCTTCGGCCCCGGCGTCTTTGAGGAGCAAGACAAGGCTCCGAGCGGTCGTTCCTCGAACCAGAGAATCGTCCACGAGCACGACCCTCTTACCGGCAATAACACTGCGCACCGGGTGGAGTTTCATTCGTACCGATAGCTCCCGTTCGTCGGTAGTCGGCATGATAAAGGTCCGACCGGCGTAATGGTTTCGCGTCAATCCGTAGTCAAACGGCAACCCCGCTTCCTCCGCGTAGCCAAGCGCTGCCGAGGAGCCGGAGTCAGGTATTGGAACCACGATGTCACCCATCGGTGGGCTCGCTTCGTCGTCACGCGCAAGCGAAGCTCCCATACGCTTTCGGCGCTCGTGGACCCCCTTGCCGAAGACTTCCGAGTCCGGCCGCGAGAAGTAAATGAGCTCGAATACACACTGCGTGGGCCGCGACGGCTTCCGGATATAGTCGGAGCTAATACCGTTCCAACCAATGGTAAGGATTTCCCCCGGCTCGACCTCACGGAAATCCGAGATCCTAAGGATATCCAGAGCACACGTTTCCGAGGCCACTACAGTCAGGTCGTCCCGAAACCCGACGTACAAAGGGCGAAATCCGTTCGGATCTCGTACGGCGATGAGGTCGTCGCCGTGGGTGAAGAGCATGCTATACGCGCCCTCGACCTCGTGTAGCGTCTCATGAAGCGCCTCGTGAAACGTCGCGCAGCGGGACCGAGACAGAAGATGGAGCAGAAGCTCCGTGTCCGATGAAGTCTGGAAGATACTTCCTTCGTCGAACAGTCTCTTCTTTATGCTTGGCATGTTGGATAGGTTCCCGTTGTGAGCGACGGAGATTTCACCTTTGTTGCAGGTGACGACGATCGGCTGGGTGTTTTCCAGCTTGTTGGCCCCGTGTGTGGAATAGCGGACGTGTCCGATGCCTATATGACCGGGTCGGTCTGTCTCCAAGTATCGCCCCAAAACCGAAGAGACCATCCCGAGATCCTTGTAGGCGACCATGTGCCCCTTCCGCCGGTATGCGACCCCTGCGCTCTCCTGGCCACGGTGTTGGAGTGAGAAAAGTGGAAAGAACAGCGTTCGGGGAACGTTGACTTCCCGAGTGGAGAATAGGCCGGCGACGCCGCACTTATGGCGAACCGCATCATGCTCTGCACTCACGATGCGTGTATAGCAGCCCGACCGGGAAGGGTCAACCGTCCCGACCCCAAAGCCCATTGGAAACGCAGTCGGATCGGTACGGCTCTTCGGCGGCGCCGAGAAGACGAGTAAACGAACACTCCTACCTTCTTACCCCGCCGGCACGCGCCACAGGCGAGCGCGAAGGGAGGGCACTCTCAGCCGTGCTTCCGGCTGCAGTATTCAACTGCGTTTGCCCTTCGCCGAAGCTGGAATGGTGTAGTTAGCGTGACTCAAGGCCGAAGAGCCGGAGGCTGTTCTGGTAGAGCGTCGCCGCCACGTCTTCCAGCGACTCATTTCGAAGCTCGGTTATGAACTTAACGATCTCAACAAGATAAGCGGGACGGTTTCTCTTACCGCGGTAGGCAGATGGTACCATGAACGGACTCTCACTTTCGACTACCATCCGTTCCAACGGCATATTCCGCGCCGTTTCGTGGAGGTTCCGTGCATTTCGGTACGTTACGTTACCGGCAAACGATATGAAAAGGTTTAGCTCCAACGCCTCCTGGGCGTACTCCCAATCCTCACTGTAGCAATGGAGAACACCGCCCTGGGACGGAAGCTTCTCCTGGAGAATCTCCAACACGTCTCTGCCGGCCTCGCGGTTGTGGATTACCACGGGATATCCGAGACGATCCGCCAGCTCCAACTGGCGGATGAAGAGCTCTATTTGGCTGTCCTTGTCCCCGAATTTTCGATAGTAGTCCAGTCCAATCTCGCCGATGGCAACAACACGGTCCCGCTGGACTCCTTCCTCCAGCTTGAGCTCCCAATCCCTTCCGGGATTGGTCACCTCCGACGGAGAAACCCCTACGCTGTGGTATACGTTATCCGCGGTCTTCAGGTTCTCGTAGACCTCGAAGAAGTCGTAGAGATTGTTACAGATGGAGAGGATACCGTCCACTCCCTCCTGTTTTGCCTCCTTGGCGACGATGAGCTGCTCTATGGGATCTTCGTGGATCAAGCCAATATGTGCGTGCGTATCGAATAATTTCATATACTGTACCGCCGGCTCCTTCGAGATGGCGTAATGGGCCATGTACGAGATTGCCCCTAACATACACTGCTGACTGTACACGGGTCAACTAAGCGATGTACCACGCCGAGACAGTGCATCGGGCACGTATAGCATGCAAACGTTGGCGGCTAAGAAGGAGCAGCATGAGAAGGT
>PWGF01000376.1 GCA_003554375.1 Spirochaetaceae bacterium | reverse complement strand
TGGACGACCGGCCGCACCTCGCCTGCAAGACTGAGCTCGCCGGTAACCGTCTGTTCCTTCGGGAGAACCAAGCCTGAAGACGCCGAATAGAGCGCAACAGCGAGCGGCAGCTCCACGCCGACCTCCTCGATTCTCATGCCGCCTGCGACGTTTACGTAGATGTCGCGATCGGACAGGGGGACCTGAAGGTGCTTCTCTAACACTGCCGCGACCCTGCTGATTCGCCGAGGATCAATCCGGTCGGAGAATACCCGCGACACGCCGCTCTTAGCAGGAACGGTGAGCGCTTGGATTTCCACTACCAGTACACGCGTACCCTCATAGATCGGGGTAGGAACCACTCCCGGCGGTTGTGGACCGTCGCGGCGTACCAGGAAAAGGCTCGATGGATCGGTCACCTCCCTGAGCCCGCTCTCATGCATGCGGAAAATCCCGATTTCGTCGGTTGCACCGAAACGGTTCTTGGTAGCGCGCAGGATCCGGGCATCTCCGTCGGCGCGCTCGAAGTACAGGACGGCATCCACCATATGCTCCACGAGACGGGGACCGGCGATTGCACCTTCTTTTGTGACATGTGCTACCAAGAAAAGAGCGCAGCCGGCGCCGCGGCAGTACTCAGTCAGGTCGTGCGCTGTTGCTTTGAGTTGGCTGGGGCTGCCGGGGCTGCCGGGTTCCTCTCCCGAGGTAGCCGTCTGGATTGAGTCGACAATGACAAGGCCGGGTTTTAGCTGGTCTACGGCGTCGGCGATTGTGTCTGTGTGGGGCGAGGAGAGAACATGGACGTGTGCATCGTCCAGCCCGAGTCGCCGGGCTCGCTGTTTGATCCGGCCGGGGGCTTCCTCACCGGAAACGTAGAGTGTGGGAATATCCGGAGGCATGAGACACGCCGCTTGGAGCATCAATGTCGACTTGCCGATTCCCGGCTCGCCCCCTACCAGAGCGCTCGTGCCAAGGATGAAACCGCCGCCCAGGACTCGGTCGAGCTCTCCCATCCCAGTGGGGAGGCGTACGGAGTTGGGCACCTCGATCCGGGACATAGGAAGGGGGGCTGCGGCATCGGAGGCCGGGGTGTTGCCCGGGGAAGCAGTCTGTGGCCCGCGGTTGGTTCCAGCGGAGCTGCTTCGCCGGAGCGGAGCTTCCTCAAGGGCGTTCCACTCTCCGCATTGAGGGCATCGACCCATCCACTTGCGTGTCGTTTGCCCGCACGCCGAGCAAACAAAGCCTCCTCCACGTTTTGTCGACATGTTCATACCTCCGCCGCGAGTAGTCCCTGAAGGCAAAAGGGGTCCGGTGTCCGGCGCCGGCGCCGATCGTCGCAGCATAGCTTGGCCGCCCACGTTGCGGCGCGGGCTAGGCGACCGGAGTGAGAAGCCGCATGTCGGCTCCGGCCGGCCGCGTGGGCGCGCCGGCGTGACACTCCCCGCCGCGCTCCCAGTTGCAGTATCCAACCGCGTTTGCCCTGCCGCTTCCCGGTCTGACTCGCCTGCACCCTCAGAGGGTTGAATCCGGTGTTTAGCTTGACACCTCCAAGGGGGGATTCTATTGTAAACGCCGCATGGAGCCAAAGGAGTATCGCCTCGCGGCCGTCATGTTCACCGACATCGTCGGCTTTAGCCGCATGATGGAGGACGACGAAGTCGCTACATTGGAACTGCTGACGTATCATAATCGCCTGCTGAGCGAGAAGATCGAGGCGCACCGTGGGCGAGTGATAAAGACGATCGGTGATGCGTTTCTCGCGGAGTTTTCCAGCTGTCTGGACGCCGTGAACTGCGCCGTGGCCATCCAGGACGGGTTGGCGGCGGACGCACGCCAGGGTCACGAGAAGGCGAAGCTTCTCCACCTTCGTATCGGCGTGCACGTTGGGGACGTGTTCTTCTTCGAGAACGACGCGCTCGGCGATGGCGTGAACGTGGCTTCTCGCCTTCAGGGTATTGCGGCACAGGACACGGTGTGGATATCCGAAGACGTCTACCGGCTCACTCGCCACCGCCTTTCACAGGCGCCGCAGCGGCAGGGGGAGGTTACGCTCAAGAATATCAAGCGCGACGTAGCAGTATACGAGCTCTCGACGGAGCGTGCCGAGGCCGGCGGAGCCGGTTCGGTGAGAGAGAAGCCTGCCGGTGCGGAAGCCTCGAAGGGGCGGGCGTCTGGCGGTGGAGCTGCGGATCGGGCTACCGTCGAGGAGTCGTCTCATAGCGATCAAGGCGCTTCGCAAGAAGGTGTTACTCCGCAGGAGATCAAGCGACATGTGCTTCGGGAGATAAAGGCCGCCGGACGGCGCCTCTCGGTTTCGGAAGCCAGGATGAAGCTGCCGGAAGAGTACGCGGCTCAGCCCGTCGCCGGCGAGATCTTGGAACAGCTTGGCAGAAAGGGAATCCTCACGAGCTCGCAGCGGATAGGTGCTGCGGGAGCAGCCGGGGCGGAAGAGATGGAGGCGGGACCGGAGCTGCAGCCGAGCCCTGCGCCGGAAGCCAAGTCCAGCGTCCCGCAGCCTCCTGCTTCGCGCGGTGACGCCGACCAGGATGACGTAACCGAGACAGCGTGGGACCGCGTTTTGGAAATGGCGCCCGCCCACGGGCCGGCTACGTTTCCGGAAGACCCGTTGCTCCAGGACTACGTGGCCCAGACGCGCGAGTCGGTGCGGCGGGCCCGTAAAGGGCTGACAGTTCACGGCTCCATCTACGGAGCGCTGGTACTTCTGTGGATCTCCATTTGGGCGAGCGGCGGCGGTGGCTTTCCGTGGTTTCTGATTCCGGCTTTGGCCTGGGGGATCGGCCTGTCAACGCACGTTGACTCGTTCCTTCGGCGGAAGCTGGAGTGCCACGAGCTTGATTCGATCCGGAACTTGAATCGCGAGCATGTACGGCTTCTCCGTCAGCTGGCTCGGGAGCGAGCGAGCTTTCGAGGACATCTGGTTCCTACCGCTGCTACTAGCCTCCTGTTAGCAACGATCAACCTCATAACACTGACTCCGCCATGGTCCCTTATCCCGATTGCCGTTATGGGAGCGACGGTGCTGGGAAGGATATCCAGTTATCGGGAGGCTAAGAGCCGGATCGTGAAACAGCTTAAGCGGGTCGGCGCACATGTGGCCGGCGCTCTCGACGGCGGATCACGCAAAGGAGCCAAGCAGGTAGCCCTCAGCGAAGATATGTCTGCGACTGAGAAAGCGGAGGAGCTCGGTAAGGCCATCCAGGCGCAGATCAAGCGGAAAGGTGGTGACCGTCAGGTCATCGGCGAAGAGTTTCTCCCGGTGTTGAGCGATTTCATGAGCCGGGTGCATGAGCTCGAGGTTCGGCGCCGCGAGATCGCGGGTATTCTGCAGCAGATATCCTCTGAAGGACTGAGGAGTGACTTGGAGGAGCTCCACCAGCGGCGCGAAAACGCAACCAACGAACAGGTAGCAGCCGAGTACGATCGATCCATCGCGCAGATCGAGCGGCAGCAATCGAGCTATCGGAAGCTGCGGAACGAGCAGGAAATGCTGCGGCTGCGCCTTAATTCCGCAGTGTCGTCGCTTAAGCAGCTTCACCTGGATCTGGCGCGGGTGAACACCCTTCAAAGCTCGGATGATGCCGCCTCGGTATCCATGATCCGTGCGAAATCGCGCGAGATATCGGATTACCTGGCGGATGTGCGGGCGGCACAAAGCGAACTGGGCCAGGCGGAGCTCGAGTAGGGGCGGCGCCGGATGGCCGGCGGCTTGGCATCGGGCGATTCGGCGCCGGGCGACCTAGGCCGGGGTTGGCAGGGGCAGGCGGGGTGCCGGGCCGGCGGCCGGCCCGGCGCACTGCCCAAGCTCTATTGGGGTGGAACTCCGATGTCGCGGACTGCGATTACTCCTTCAATGCTCCGGAACTCTTCGAGAAGGCTCTCCTCGACATCGCCGTCCAGATCGATGATGGTGTATGCGACGTTGCCCCGATGGCGATTCAACATATCCGCGATATTGATCGATTTCTTTGCAAGGACAGCCGTCATCTGACCCACCATATTGGGAACGTTGCGGTTGATGACGACGACTCGATGTGCATCATTCGGGCTCATCACACACTCCGGGAAATTGACCGAATTCCGGATGTTCCCCCGTTCGAGAAAGTCGATCATCTGGTCGGCGGCCATCACGGCGCAGTTCTGTTCCGCCTCCGGAGTAGATGCGCCCAGGTGTGGGATCGGGATAACCCGCTCATGGCGAGCCAATCGGCTTGTGGGGAAATCCGTGGCATAGTGGGAAATCTTCCCTTCGTCGAGAGCTGCAAGCACACTTTCTTCGTCGACGAGCTGCCCCCGGGCCATATTCACGAGCCGAACACTGGGCTTCATGCTTTTGATCGCGTCGTGGTTGATCATGCCCTCCGTAGCGGACGTAAGGGGGGCATGGAGCGTGATGTAGTCCGCCTCGGCATACAGATCGTCCAAGCTGTCTGCTCGTTCTACCGAGCGATAGAGGCCCCAAGCCGAGCTGACGCTGATATACGGGTCGTGCCCGATAACTCGCATGCCCAGCTCCGTGGCTGCGTTCGCGGCCATCACGCCGATTGCTCCCAGTCCGACGACACCGAGAGTCTTTCCTGCGATCTCCGGTCCTGCGAAGCGGGATTTCTCCTTCTCCATCAACTTGTCCAGCTCGTCGCTTTGCTCCGCCGTCCGGCGTGCCCAAGCCACGCCGTCGAGTATGTTTCGTCCCGACAGAAGAAGCGCGGCCACGACCAGCTCTTTCACACCGTTTGCATTAGCACCGGGGGTATTGAAAACCACGATGCCATGGTCCGTGCAGCGATCGACGGGTATGTTATTGACACCCGCCCCCGCGCGGGCGATCGCCTTGAGCTTGGGCGTGAACTCCAAATCGTGCAGCTTGGCGCTACGGACGATAACCCCGTCGGGGTCTTCCGCTTGGTCATTCACCGCAAAACGGTCATCGGAGAAGAGCTCGAGTCCTTTCTCCGAGATCTTGTTCATCGTTCGAATCGAATACATGTTCTCCATCCTTTCCGTGTCATGGAATGTGCCGGCTCTCGCCGGTTCGTTCTCGTTCTTCCTTCTCCTCCGAAACTACGCGAAGTCCGAGCTCAGCCAGCTGGGCCGGAGCCACCGGCGACGGCGAACCGTCCATGGGAGACGTTGCCTGGGTGGTCTTTGGGAAAGCGATCACGTCACGGATCGTGCTCTCTCCCGCCATGAGCGCAACGAGTCGATCCAAGCCCGGCGCGATTCCCCCATGCGGCGGTGCTCCGTAGCGCAGGGCCTCGAGGAGGAAACCGAAGCGACGTTCGGCTTCCTCCCAGTCGAATCCTACGATTCGGAAAATCCGGGATTGAAGCTCCGGATCGTGGATACGGATGCTTCCAGAGGCAAGCTCCAAGCCGTTCCCGACAAGGTCGTACAGATCCCCGAGGACGCTTCCAGGATCCGTCTCCAGCGTGTCCAGGAACCGTTCCTGCGGCATACTGAACATATGGTGCTCGGCTTCCCACCGCTGCTCCTCCTCATTGTACGAAAACAACGGGAAGTCTGTAACCCATGCAAAAGCAAACTCATCCGGGTCGACCAGGTCGAGCTCGGGCCCTAGCCGGGTTCGCACCGCCCCGAGGGCCGTGCACGCCGTGCGCCACGCATCCGCTACGAACAGAAGCAGATCGCCGGGTTCGGCCGCAAGCTGCTCTCGAACTGCTGAGTCGCGCTGGGCGAGGAACTTGCCGATTCCTCCCTCCAGACCGCCGTCGGTTACTTTGGTCCAGGCGAGACCTTTGGCTCCGTACGTCTTAGCCGTCTCTTCGAGATCCGAGATTCGCTTCCGCGAGGCATCCGCGCCGCCAGGGACCCGGAGACCTTTTATCACCCCGCCTGACTCGATCGTCTCGTCGAATACGCGGAACCCCGCCCCGGCCACGGCGTCGTCCATGGACACCAGCTCGAGATCGAACCTGAGGTCCGGCCTGTCCGACCCATAGCGCTCCATGGCCTCGTGGAAGCTCAGCCGGGGAAACGGTGTCTCCAGCGAGACCCCGAGCACATGCGAGAAGACATGCGCGAGCATACCTTCGGTAACCTCGAATACGTCCTCCTTTGAGGCAAAGCTCATTTCCAGGTCGATCTGGGTGTGTTCCGGTTGTCGATCGCCTCGCGCATCTTCGTCTCGAAAACAGTGTGCCAGCTGGAAATAGCGGTCGAACCCAGCGATCATCAGGATCTGCTTGTAGAGCTGAGGGCTCTGCGGCATTGCGTAGAAGCAGCCGTGATGAAGGCGGCTCGGTACGAGGAAATCGCGGGCACCTTCCGGGGTCGATTTGATCATGGTGGGGGTTTCGATCTCGAGGAAGTCCTGACTATGGAGATACTCACGGACTCGGTAGGACACATCGTGGCGCAGCCGGATATTGCGCTGCATCCGATGTGAACGCAAATCCAGATAGCGATGCTTGAGGCGAAGCTCTTCTCGCGCGTCGCTCCGCTCGTCGACCGTAAACGGAAGCGTCACGGCCGGACTCAGGATCTCCAGCTCGGTCGCCACCAACTCGACTTCTCCTGTGGGCATCTCCGGGTTGACCATCCCGGCGGGACGGCGCCGGACGGTTCCGGTTACCGCCACACAGAACTCCATACGGAGTCGGTCGAAAGCGTCTACGAGCTGCTCAGACGGCTCCTCGAGCACTACCTGGGTGATCCCGTAGCGATCACGGAGGTTGAAGAAGCGAACACCCCCATGGTCCCGCTTCCGGTGAACCCACCCGTTGAGAACTACGCTTTGACCTTCGTGCTCCGCGTGAAGTGCGCCGCACGTTGCCGTGCGTTTCATCCGTTCCATCTTCCTGTTCCTTTCCGTTGCAAGGCGTTTGACGTTGCAGGGCGTGCCCTGTGGCCACCCACCGGCCCCCGTCGGATCAGTCGAGCCGTCTCCGCACGCGAGCCGCCGCAGCTGTACCGGGCGACGAGCGCAGGTGCTCAAACGTAGCAGGGACGCTGCCGATAGACGACCTGGGTTCCCGGGTCAGCCCGGAGGCCAGCTCAGCTGGCGCCCGCCGAGAATGTGCACGTGGAGATAGCCGACCGACTGCTGACCATGCGGCCCATGGTTCACGACAATGCGGTAGCCGTTCTTTTCGAGGCCCAGCTCCTTTGCGACATGGGCGGCGCGCTGAAAGAGTATTCCCGCTTCCTCCGCCGGACGCTCCGGGAACTCCGTGAAATGCGAAACCTTCCGCTTTGGGATTACCAACACGTGAGTCGGCGCTTGCGGGTTGATATCCCGGAAGGCAAGGACGTGCTCGTCCTCGTAGACTTTGTCCGCAGGTATCTCTCCGGCAAGAATCTTATCGAATATTGTCTCTTCCGCCATTAAATCCCCCAAGGGCGTTCGTCACTCCGTAACCTGCCCTTCATCTCCCGGCACTTGTGCGCCCTGTGCCCGGATTCTCTGCAAGATCTCCTCATACACCTTACTGGTGATGGGATACTTGCTCAAGGTGAGAATGCCGAGGATGAAGAAGACTACCGGCATCGGCCCTACCAGAAGCCGGATCCCGAGTTCGGCTGTGTCCGGTTGAGGGAATACCGCCTCGCCGTCGATCGGTTGAATGTAGTTGAACAGTGCAAGCACCAATCCGGTGAGCCCGGCGCCTAAGGCCTGACCGAGCTTGCTCATCACCATCCAGATCCCGTAGAACACCCCTTCGCGCCGGAATCCGTTCTCCGCATAATCCCACTCTACCGCATCCGGGATGAGCGACCAGGGCATAACGTAGTTGGTGGCGAGCCCGGTGCCGGCAAGCGCCATCATAACGAACGAGAACTCCGGTCCGAACCGCGGGGCAAAGAGGAAGAAGAGCACTACGACCACCGAGAGGATCCCCATTCCGATGTTGTAGCTTGCCTTCTTCCCGATGCGCCGCGAGATGACGACCCAGATCGGGATGAAGATGAAGGAGCTGACGAGCAGCGACAGAAGTGCTGCGAACAGCAGGTCCGGTTTCCGGTAGACATACTCGAAGTAGTACACAAGCGATGCCTGGACAACCGCAACGCCGCACATATGGATTGCGAAAGCGCCGCCTGCGGTCAGAAGCGGACGTTGTTTAATGACTTGGAGGTAAGAGCGAAAGACTTTCACCTGACTCTTCACGCGTTCCTTCGCTGTCTCACGGACGCCGAATACGGTCACGAGCGCCGAAATCATCATAATTGCGCCCATCACCGCTCCCGCGGCGCTCCATCCACTGGGCGGTCCCCCGGCGAGGTTCACGATCGGATGCACCGCGGCACCACCGAGCATGGTGCCGAGCACCGCGAACATGAATCGATATCCGTTGAGGTTGGTCCGCTCTTGGAAGTCGGAGGTCAGCTCCGGGGTAAGGCTCGTGTACGGGATATTGACCAGGGTGTAGGCGGTGTTCAGCAACAAGTACACGATGAGTGCCCAGGCGAACAGCCACCACTGGTTGTCCCATCCCGGAGCCGTGAACATGACGATCATAAGGATGAACAGCAGGATCGAACCGACGAACATGTACGGCCTACGCCGTCCCCAACGGGTCCGTGTGTTGTCGGAGGCGTACCCTATGGCCGGATCCGTCACGGCATCCCACACTCGGCCTACCGTGAACGCCGCGCCCGCGAGTATGGGCGCGAGCCCGACTACATCGGTGAAGTAGTACAGGAGGTGGAATCCAATCATCGAGAAGAAGAGGTTGCCCCCGAGATCGCAGAAGCCGAAGGCAAGCTTGGTCTTCCGTGGCAGAATCCCTGTGCGCTGTGACACGCTCATACCCTCGTTATATAGTGTGTGCGCACCATAGTGTGTGCGCGGCCGGCCGGCTCTTGCCGGCCGGTTGCTTCGCCGGACTCGACTGCTTCCGATACCACGCCGGCGAGAATACCATGCCGGCGAGAAGCCCGGCTATTCTACCTTAGCAGGACGCTGAGCACAAATGTGCCCTGCGTTACCGCGTCCAACCGAGTTACCGTTCCCGAGGGCGTTATTGCCGCACCGCGGGCGGTCGGCTACCGCGTTCGACGGCAGCCCGTGCACCCCAACACGTGGACATGCTTCCGTTTTCTGGCCCGGCTGAACATTCTTGCTACGAGGTGACCGTCACGAGGAAGCTCGGCGGTGCACACCGGACAGCGCCGGGCCCGTCCCGAAGGATAGCAGTGCGGGCAACCGAAGATGTGTGTCATTGCTTCGGTCATATGACCTCCGGAGCCGGTCTGGTATACCGCGGATTTTCCGTCTTTGCCGGCCGAATAGACCACGGACTTGATGCGCTCTCCGGGCGAAAGGACCGCGTCACACAGGGGGCAGCGGCGCAAAGTCCGAGACTCCGAGGCCACGCCACCGTCCTCCCCGGCGTGTGTGCGGCGCCGATGTGCTCTCTTGCGTGAAGGAGGAGAGCAGGAATCGGTGGCGTCGGAAACGCCGATGATCTCGTCCGAGCCGGAAGCGGGTGAGAGTGGCGATTTGCAGCGGCGGGAGTGGCGAGCGCGAGGCGAGCGGGCCGGCGGGGACCCGCGACGTGCCAGCGTACTCAGGAGTATGGCGAAACAAATGCCTCCGACAGCCAAGAGCAGCACGGTTCCCATGTATTCAGTTGCCTCCGTTGGGAGGGTGTCCTGCCGCAGCTCTTCCGAACTATATCGCGCCGGCCCCGGAGTGTCGAATGGTGCTTTGAGTGTCGAACCGTGGTTTGAGTTGGAGGTGCTTTCGGTTGTCGGAGGTTGCTCTCGAGCGTCCGGGGCGGCTACAGTTCGCCCATGGGAGCTCTGTATGTGGTGGCAACGCCTATCGGCAACCTTGGTGATATCACGCTTCGCGCGCTCGAGATACTCAGGACCTGCGACGCACTGTTTTGTGAGGACACCCGGCGGACACGCAAGCTCCTGAGCCATTTCGAAATCTCCTGTCCCGTCGTTAGCCTCCACGGTCACAACGAAGAGCAGCGAGCGTCACTGGTGGTCGCTCGGGTGGAAGCTGGACATAACTGCGCGTTGGTAAGTGATGCCGGTACGCCGGGGGTGAGCGACCCCGGGGCGCGCGCGGTGCGGGCGTGTCGCTCCGCCGGGTTTCGGGTGATTCCGATTCCCGGGGTGTCGGCCTTTGCCTGCCTAGTGAGCGCCGCCGGGTATGAGGGGAGTTCGCTTCTGTTCGAGGGCTTTCTCTCTCCGAAGGCGGGAAGACGGAGGCGGCGTCTCGAAGAGCTCGCGGCTCGGGAGGAGGCGTTCGTTTTGTACGAAGGTCCGCACCGGATTCTCAAGGTTCTGGATGATCTCGCCGATCAATGTGGCGAGCGGCGCATCGTGGTAGGGCGTGAGATGACGAAGGCGCACGAGGAATACATGGAAGGCACGCCGGGTGAGATTCGGACGATACTGCTGCAGCGGGGTTCTCCAAAGGGTGAGTTCACCATCCTTGTAAGCAGGCGGAAAAACCGTTAATATATCTGGCAGGAGTGTCGATAAAATAACTGGAAGGAATGTAGTCCTATGACGATTGAAGGACTTGGCCCAATTCAACCGACGCCGAATGTGAACCAGAAGAGTGGTGCCCAGCAGGCTCCGCGTAGAGCTGAGGGTGATTCGGTAGACTTTTCCGAGGAGGCGCGGATCAGAGCGGACCTTTTGCGGGCCACGGAGGACGTTCGCCAGGCTGAGGACGTCCGCTGGGACCGGATCGAAGAAGTCCGTCAGAAGCTGCAGGACCCTTCCTACATCGACAACACTGTGCTGAATTCGGTAGCCGACCGCCTCATGGACCTGTTCGACATCTAGTGTACCAGTGCTCGGTTTCTCGGGTATCAGTACACAGCATGAGCTTGCTCCATATTTCCGGTTGCCTCATCGGCGATTGACAAGATCCGGAAGTCGTTCCAACCTGACACCCTGCATTCTCCGCGTCCGAAAGGGAGGCGGATAGATTCCACCGCATTTCGCTGGGTCCGGTCGACTCGCTCTTGCAGAGTTCGCTCTCATCGAGGCGGTTGCCCTGTTTCGGAGGTTCCATGCAGGAGTTCGTCTTCCACGTTCCTGCCCGCATACATATAGGGACCGACACGATTAGCCAACTCGGCGTCTTGGCCGCGGACTACGGAGAACGTGCGCTCATAGTAACCGAAACTGCCGTCGAGGACGCGGGGATCGTAGAGCGGGCTCGGAGCTTGCTCGAGCGAGCAAGTATCGGTGTTATAGTCTACGATGAAATCGCCTCGGCGCCCGACACTCAGACAATTGGGCGGGCCGTTTCAATGGCGCGAGCAGGGCATGTGCAGCTCGTCATCGGAATCGGGGGACCCCGAGTCCTGACGGTGGCGCGGTGCGTAGCCGCGTACGCGCCGGCGGGCGACGAGTTCGTCGAGGCGCTCTCAGGTAAGCTTGTCGAGCGGCCCCTGAGCTACCTTGAAGTGGCGACCTCAGGACGACATCACGGAATGCTCAGGGACTTCTGCGTGGTATCGGAAGGCGGCAAGAAGCTACCGCGGATCATCGCCACCCAACCAGGGCTCCTGAGGCACGCGATTATCGACTCCCGCCTTCTGAGTACTCTCTCGCATCGGCTGACGCTGGCAGTAGTGCTGGACACGATGCTTGCAGGGGTCGAAGGATATCTTTCCGCCCGTTCGAATGTGCTTTCGGACACGTTGTTCCTCCGCGCTGTCGGGGTGTGCCGGGAGGCAGTTGAGCATCTGCTATCCCATCCTGACGATCCACGTGCGCAGGTTCGCGCATGCGAAGCATCATTCATGACGGCGTTGGGTCTTTCGACCTCCAGCCAGGGAATTGCGGGCGCGGTCGCGTACGCCATAAATGCGCGCTTCGACGTCCCGAAAGCCTGGGTTGCGGTCGTTCTTCTCCCGTATGTGCTCGACTATTTCGAAACCGCGCGTCCGACCAAGATTACGGAGTTGGCGCGTGCGCTGGGAGCCCGCCTCGAGGACATCGACCAAGGGAGTACGAGCTATCTGGCCGGTGATGCCGCGCGAAGGATTCTGGGCAAGACAGGGTTGCCTGCACGGCTTCGAGACCTCGACCTCAAGCTCGATGATCTTATGGTCGTTGCCGACGCGGCCTCGGAGTTCGATCTGATTGGCCATGTACCCGCGCCCGTGAGCTCACAGGAACTCTACGACCTTCTTCGACAGGCGTTCTAGAGGGGCGTTTCGGAGACGCCCTCCTGTCGCGGGGAGGGGCTTATGCCCGGAGCAAGATCCGGGGCAGGGAGGCTTCCGTGATTGGCTTGCGCAAGCTCAGACGGCTTCCAACCGACGTTCGATTCCGCAAATGCCTTCGGGTATTGGTCGAATTGGAGCAGAGTGCGCACGCAGGAGAGATCGATCGGCGGTACTTGGTTGGCGTCATCAGGGTGCTACAGGATACCGGGCGATTGGATCAGCAGGCGACACATGAAGCGGAGCAGCTGCTTGCGATGTTGGAGTCGGCGCGGCTCGTGACTCCTGAGCAAAGCCCAACAAGCCGAGAGCCGCTCGTGGCCTGGCCGCACTCGTCGACCGCGCGCCCATGCCCCACGGGCCCTTCGGAAGGCGAAGTACCCACAAGGCCGCCGGCAGTAGCCCGGAACCGTGGGGGAGATCCGCTGGTGCGAGCCATCAGCAACCTGCGCTTCCTCGCTGCCGGGAGCGCCGGTGAGACTCCGGCGGATTGGGATCTCCGCGCTCCGGACGGAACGTTGCGGAGCGACGAGCGGCGAACACTCCCAATGCATCTGTTCCTGGAAGATCTGCGTTCTCCGTTCAATGTCGGCTCAATTCTCAGGACTGCCGAAGCGCTGGGAGTAAGCTCAGTGTTTGTCAGCCCGCGGTGTGCGCGCCCGGACCACCGCCGGGCGGCACGTTCTGCAATGGGAGCGGCGGAGAGCGTCACATGGCAGGTCGCGGATCTAGCTGACGCGGCGCAGGGGAAGACGGTTTTCGCTGTGGAAGGCGGGGGAATTTCCGTCGGCGAGTACACGTTCCCGCAACAAGGGGGGCTCGCGCTTCTCGGCTCTGAGGAGCTGGGTCTGAGTCCCGAGGCGCTGGAGGCAGCGGATCGGAGTGGAGGCCGGGTGACGGTTCCCTTGCCTGGCGCCAAAGGCTCGCTCAATGTGGGAGTAGCATGCGGGATCGTGCTCTTCGCCTGGAGCCGTCAGCTGGTTTCCACATAATCTGATGCTTGGCGACCGGACGCGCATCACACGGAGCGCGCGGTTGGTGCTCCGGCGGGGGAGGTTCCCGCATGCACGCCAGGTATCGGCTTATCGCTTGAGCGCGCGCTCTATCTCGGACTCGCGAAACCCAACAATGACCTTTCCGTTGACGTCGAGCACGGGCACTCCCATCTGGCCGCTCTTGCGCATCATCTCATCGGCTTTCCGAGTGTCTGATGCCACGTTGTACTCGGTAAACGGAACTTTCCGCTGGCGCAAGTACTCTTTCACCTGCTTGCAGTATCCGCAGCTTGGCGTTGTGTAGAGCTTGACCGACATCGGTTTCTCACCTCCCGTGTGTTGCATGTAGGGCAGCGTAGTAGTAGGCTACACGAAGTAGCTATATATTGCTAGGAATATATTAAGATGAACACAAGCGTTGGTCAAGTCGCACATGAGGCAACGGAGCCCGTCTCCGCGGCAGTGAGGGGTGCGCCGGTTGCGGGCTGCCCCGGCCGGCGCAGTTCCGAACGGTCGAGGAATCCGTCACGCCACCTGCCGGCGTCGGAACTCGTTCCGTAGGCGCTTCTTGAGAGCGTCCAGCTGCTCCTGGTTATTCAAGCCGTAGCGCTCTCGCACTGCCGGCTCGATTTCGTCGATACTTATTGAGTCGCTGTGAAGATCACACAGGGCATTAGCGAGGTAGACCGCGTAGACGACTTCCCGGTACACCGGATCGCAACGATTGGGCTCATGGTGCCAGCGAATTGCCTCGATCAGTGCATCGGGGAAGTTCCATTTCTCCGCCATCATGCCGCCGATCTGACCGTGATTGGCGCCACTGGCCAAACGCTCGAGGATCTTAGTGGGGATTCCGCGCCGGTCGCAGAACTTCTCTATCCGCCTGATGAACTCCGGGTTTCCGGCGGAGAAGATGATCTTGCCCATGTCGTGGAGGATTCCTCCGACATAGACATCGTCCAAGATGTCCCCGTTTTGCCCGATGTTGCGCGCGATGTGGTATGCATAGAAGCCGGTTTGGTATGAGTGTTCCCAGAGCGCGCGCGTCTCTTGGGTATTGTAGCCAAGGATTTTTTGTGTTCCGTACGAGTAGAGGAGATGGTTCAGCCCGCGCAGCCCGACGAGCTTGACCGCCTCCGTAATGTTATCTACTCGCTTGGGTAGCATGAACTGCGCCGAGTTCACCACTTTCAGGAGATCTGCGGTCAGCGACGGATCGACCGAGATCTGGTCTGCGATTGCGCGGAGGGTGACATCGGGGTCATGGATCATCCGCTGCAGGCGAGTGATGTTCTCCGGGAAGCGAGGCAACGCTTCCACCTCTCGGGCAATCCGGCCGCTAATTGCATCCAAGTACTCGGCGTGCACCTGGTTGATGGGAATACGCAGCTGGGCTACGGTTTCTCCGTTGCGGACATCTACGTCAAACGCGTCCTCATCCAAGCCCAGCCGGCGAAGCATGAGTACCATGATAACGATACCGAGCCCGGCTCCCTCCGTATCGTCGAGAATGTTCTCCATTGCATCTTCAAGGGACGAGTAGGCACGGCTCCTGGCGATACGGTCGAAGATCCTCATCTGCTCGTAGCGCGTTATTTCCGCGTTGTTGCAGACTGCCACCTGTAGCACGCGGTTCTTGGTGTGGAAGACGACCCTGACATAGTAGCCTTGCTCTTTCTGCTGCTGCAGATAGTAGTCCATGTTCTCGAGTGTTTCATCCCGGAAGGTCAGCATCCCGATCCGGTAATCGTCACTGTCGTGGATGTCGAGCCCCTTCTCCTGGAAGTACACCCGCTTGGTGTTGGCTTTCTTGGCATTGACGGCGAGCTCGCGGAGACAGTAGCCAAGCGAATCCTTGAGGCGGTCCTCCCCAATCTCATCGAGAAAAACGCCGAGGATCTCGGCAAGCTGAGCCTCTATCTGGCGTGGAAGCGTGTAGCTCTTCACGGTCAGCGGTCTGGCAGTGCGCGCAGCCTTGGCGATTCGCTCGGTTGTCAACGCGTTGTCCATCTTCCTCCCCTTTGGACGCTCTGTACGCGCGTCCTGTTTGCTGCGTCCTCGGAACGTTGTCCCGACGGTGCCGTGATACCCCCCAACTTCTGATAGAATGCCGCCTCACACATCAGCTGTCAAACGATTTCATCCGGTCCGCCATCTGTCGGAGAGCGGCTTCTACGATGCCGTTGACCGTGTTCTCTGGGAAGTGGCCGTCGGGACCGCGCGTTCCGGAAGGCACTCCGGTAAGTATCTCCATACCTTCGTCGATCGTCCGGACCGAGTAGATATGGAACGATCCCTCTCGCACCGCATCCTGTACCTCGCGCGAGAGAATCAGATTCGGGATGTTCCCCTCCGGTATGACGATCCCTTGTCTGCCGCTAAGCCCAAGCTGACGGCACACGGCGTAGAATCCTTCCACCTTTTCGCTTATCCCGCCGACGGCCTGGACCTGTCCCATCTGGTTCACTGATCCGCTCACTGCGATATCCTGTCTGAGCGGAATTCTGCTGATGGAGGAGAGAAGGGCGTAGACTTCGGTAGAGGAGGCCGAATCCCCGTCCACCTCGATATAGCTCTGTTCGAATGCGATGCTTGCACGGATCGAAAGCGGAGTGTCGGCGGCGTACGTCGAGCGGAGGAAGCCCTCGAGGATGTAGACGCCCTTGTCGTGGAGCTCACCCGATAGGCCGCTCTCTCGCTCGATGTTGATGACCCCTTCATCCCCCAAGGATGTCCGCGCAGTGATGAGCATCGGACGGGCGAACGCATAGTAACCGCGGTCGATTACCGCAAGCCCGTTGATACGGCCGACCGCCGAGCCGGCGACCGTGATCAGGAGCTCTCCGTTGCGAATCTGTTCATCGAGCTTCTCCTCCGGCAGGCTGCAGAGAAACCGGCGCTCTTCTATGGCGTGCTCCACATCGCTGCGGCGGACTTCACCGTTGCCATGCCGGGCCGCCCAGAAGCCGGACTCTCGGATGAGGTCGGCTATTTGACTGAAGCGCGTAGTAAGCCGGTTGCGAAACTCGCTCAATCGCACGCCATACTCCACGATCGCCGCCATGGCCTCGTGCGAAAGCGGAGTGAGTTGCTCTTCATTGGCGATGAGCTTCATGAAGCGAACGTACTGCGTGATGGCCTCGGTGTCGCGCACCATCACGGAGTCGAACTCGGCCGGAACCTTGAAAAGCTTGGGAAACTCCGGGTCCATGTTCCAGAGGAAATCGTAGATCTGTTCGTTTCCCATTATAATGACTTTGACGTCGATCTCGATTTCCTCCGGCTTGAGACCTGAGCCGTGCACGTGAAACGGGCCGGGGTGATTCCGTATCTCGGTTTTGCCGTCGCTCAGCGCACGCTTCAGGGCGACCCACGAATCCTCTTCGGCAACGAGATCCTCGGCGCGGAGGACGAGGTATCCCCCGGATGCCCGCACAAGCGAGCCCGCCCGGAGCATCATGAAGCCGCTCCGATGCTCGTGCGAGCCTTCGGCGACCGGCTCCTGGCTGCCGAAAAGCGTTGGATAGTCGGGATGGCTCTCGAAGACGATCGGAGGCCGGTCGGCGTCCGAATGGTCTACCAGCACGTTTACGTGATAACGCGATAGCGGTGGGTTCCCTTCCTCGTCCTTGTCCGGCCCCTCCGGGAAGAAGAACTCCAGATTCCGCTTTATGTCCGCGAGCGTTCGATCTAGATGTGCCTGTACGCGAGGCTGCGGATAGAGCTCGCGCAGCTCATCGAACGCCTGCTGCAAGTCCGCCTCCAGTGCCTGCTGTTTCAGCTGGTCGAGGTCTGCTTCCATCTTGACCCGGTTCTGCTGGACCCTTTGGTAGAGACGAGAAAGCTCATCCAAGTAACGGTGGTACTTCTCTCGCAATCGGCTCCAGAACTCTTCGGCTATCTCGCCGGCAGTCAATCGCCGTTGCAGCTCTTCGAAGCTAACCGGCTCTCCGTCAATGAGCGGCTGGAGATCCGCCTGTCCCTCGCCGTTCTCCGGCTGAACGACGGTAAAGCCCTCCTCGGCGAGCTTAGCTTCGAAGTCCGTGATGAGGCGGCTCTCCCAATTCTCCGTCTTTAGGACGAGCTCGTCCTTCTCCGCCTTGAACTGCTTCTGGTCCAGGAGCGAGCGTACGAGCGACCGCACGCGGTCGATCAGATTGGACATGTGGTGCTTGAACCGACGGCCTTCTCCGGCCGGCAGGTAGAGCACCCGCGGGCGCTCCTCCCGTTCGAAATCGAACACGTAGACGATGTCGACAAGGTGATCGGTGCCCGGATTGTACGACTCGAGCGCCTTCATTACCGCAGTACGCTTGCCGGTGCCGCTGGGTCCGGTGGCAAAGATATTGTACCCTTTGGCGGAGATCCGGATCGCCATCTCCAGCGCCCGAAGCGCCCGGGGTTGACCGATGACGTCGAACGAGCCGTTGTCCGTGTCGAGCTCGGCAATGGTCTGCGGGTCGATGGAAAATGCAATATCGTCGTACGCCAGCTTTCGCCCGGCCGGCGACGTATGGAGAGAAACCTGGTCGTTCGGTGTCATGCCCCTACTATATCGAGATATGGCGCGTGAGAATAGCGGAAAGGGCAGTGGAAACAGGGCAAACGCAGTGGGACCGGTACGGTTCGCAGGCGGTGGCGAGAAGCAGTCGAAGCAATTGCCCCTCACTAGACCACCACCACCACGATTCTCCGGGTAAGCCTCCAAGGCCGGGCACTCGCCGCCGCGCTTCCAGACGGGTTGTTCAACTGCGGCTGCCCTGGAAGTGGAAGCACCTTTGCGTCGCGAGCAGTGGGAGGCGCGGGGGCGATTCGGGCCGGTTGCACAAGAAGCGCCAGTGGGGTAGCGTTTCGGTATGGATGTTCGTGCGTTCGATGCCTATCTCCGCTCGACCCTGGATTTCGACAGCTTTGAAGGGGTCGATCCGGCAATCAACGGCTTGCAGGTTGGTGCACCGGGCACCAAACTCTCCAGAGCAGCGTTTGCCGTCGACGCGTGTCTTGAGACTATCAAGCGGGCGGTGGACTGGGGAGCCGATCTGCTCTTCGTCCACCATGGTATTTTTTGGGGAGCCGTGGAGCCGCTCACCGGCGCGCACTACCGGAGGGTGAAGCTCATGGCAGAGCGCGACTTGGCGCTCTACGCCGTGCACTTGCCGCTGGATCACGATCTCAAGCACGGTAACAACGCGGTGATGGCGCGTGAGTTGGATCTGACGGACGTGGAGCCGTTCGGCGCGATGCGGGGCAGATCCATCGGGGTCATGGGCCGGATGACCGAACCGTCGAAAACCGAACGAATCACCGCGAAGCTGTTTGGAGCGCCGGAGAATGTAATCCAGACCCTTCCGTTTGGGCCGGAGCAGACTGAACGGGTAGCCTTGGTGAGCGGGGGCGGCGCGTTTGCGCTCCAGGAGGCTATCGATGCGCAGGTTGACCTCCTGATAACCGGTGACGCAAAGCATACCGTGTACCATCAGGCACTGGAGTCGGATATCTCGGTGGTGTTCGGCGGCCACTATGCCACCGAAACGTGGGGGCCGGAGGCCATACGGCAGCTCGTCTCGACGGAGCTCGGTCTGGAAACGACGTTTCTTCACGTGCCGACGGGGTTGTGAGTCATGAGATCTCAAAGCGTAGGTAAACCAAATCCTTCGAGTTCCGCAGGGGCCTCGCCGTCCGTCCGAGGCCAATCAGCGCAGCTAGTCGCTGCGGGCCGGACGCGTGTATCAGCGGGGCAGCTCCTCAAGCCGCTTGTGCTTACCGTTGTGATAACCGGGCTCGATCAACTCACGAAGGCGCTCGTGGTCGACCGGGTTCCACTTCACGGCGTGGGTGCCGAATATCTGGACGGTGCGCTCCGGATTATCCACACGCGGAATCCGGCTGTGGCCTTTAGCATCGGTCACGGATTGCCTGAGCCTGGCCTTACCCTTCTCTCAGTCGTTCTGCCGATTGTGGTACTCCTTGGGATTGCGATCTACTACGTGTGGGATCGGAACCTCGTTCCGTTTCAGCGGTGGATGCTGGCGGGAGTCCTAGGAGGCGGCGTGGGGAATCTGCTCGATCGGTTTGCTCGTCCGGAGGGCGTAGTTGATTTTATCGACGTGGCGTTCTACGGTATCCTGGGCTTGGAGCGGTGGCCGACATTCAATGTTGCTGATTCCGCAGTCGTGGTGTGCGGGATCGCGTTTGTGGCGCACGTGCTATGGCTGGAGCGGCGGTTGAGGCGCATGGCTCCGAGCCAAACCGGAGAAGGTGAACAATGAACAAGAGAGTCAACACCATCCTGTTCGTGCTTGGTGCTACGGTGGTGAACATCATCATCATGAGCATAATCTTCGTGACGTTGCTCTTTGCCGTTACGATGGTAGTTAGCCCTGAGCTTGCGCCGGAGCTGGGTATGCTCGTATTTCTGGTGCTCTTCGTGGTGTCGATTGCGGCGACATACTTGATCTACCACAAGGGAGTGAAGTACATAGCGAAGAAGGTGGATCTGAACCAGTATTTCGATCCGATCTTCCCGAAAAGCTCCAAGGGCTCCTCAGGAAAACCGAGCTCATAGCGACGGGGGCGCCGAGCGGAGAAGCAGAGAGTCAGAGTCGAGCGGGACAGCGGATCAGTACCCGTCCGAGAGCTCTCGGTTCTGGTCCTTCTTATATAGGTCCTGATAGACAAAGCCGCGGTTCTTGAGCTTGTCTTTTACCTCCTGCGGGAAGGGCATATACCGCCAGAAGATCGACCGGACTTCCCGGGGGAGCTTCTGGTTGCCTTCGCTTTCCTTGGTAATCCAGAGCACGTAGTGTTGGATGAACTGATCCTTTACATCTCCTTTAAGCTTCTGTTCCGAGAACCAACCGTAGTACCAGCCGGTAAGGCCTTCTTCCATCCAGTAGTGCTGGGCTTTCTCCTTAGCGACTTGCCATCTGAGGTCGCCTAACGCGGTGATTACTGCGATCCTGACGTCTTTCGGGTACATTGGTATGGCCAGACGGCCGCGGCTGGTGGCTCGGTTGTAGCGCTCAAACGGCTCCCAGCAGATGCCTGAGTCCCCGTAGCAGGGCACCAATACCATGTGGGGAACGATCCGGTTCTTCTGTTGCTTGAACGTGCGCTGAAACAGCTGAGGGTCCAGATACTCCACGTCTGCTGCGATATTGACGACGTTCTCCCGTGTCCCGATCTGGGTAAGGTCGTTGCCAAGATACTGCTTCATAAGAATCGGGAAGTGATTGCCCTGGCGCCCCACACACATTTTGGCCATCTGACGTACGGTCCGTAGCTCACCGACGACCTGGTCGGCATCGATCGATGAGCCGAGCTCGCCGGCTTCCACTTCTTGCTCTTTGAGCTTGTGAAGCTCTTCCTCCATGGAGTCCAGCTCCCGGTGTCCGCGCTCGAGATCGCGGTTCATACCTGAGAGCTTCTTGAGCATCTGGCTAATCTCGCCAAATAGAGCCTTCTGGCGATCCTCATACGGATAGACGAGCTCGGGGTAATCCGGGCGTTCGGCATGCCGGCAGACGCTTGCAACCGCATCCTGCAGCCGGCTCTCAATAGCGGTGATCTCGTTTACTTTTTTGCGAAGAAGCCCCAACTGCGCATCACGACGTCCGCGGGCTCGCTCCAGCCGCTCGGACACTTTCTGTGCCTGCGAGCGCTTGGAAGGCTTGGTCTCATCGGTAGCACTTTGGTTGACCCGCCCGTAGGCTACCTCTTCGAGCCATTCGTCCACATAGTGGACGGGCTCCTCGAGGCGGTTCTGCGGGATAACGCGGGCAAGCATCTCGCGTTGCTCAGCCGAGACTGCCGTGGGGAGCAGAAGGCTGAAGCGCAGAAAGAGCTGCTTTTGGACGGGCAGTGTTCCGATTTGGGCAGCCAGCTGCTCTAGAAGCTGCCAATGCGCGGTGATGACGCGAGACCGGTAGTCAGCCCGCTCCTGTGAGTCTTCCGCCCTGAGGAAGCCGCTCAACGCCTGATGCAGTTTCTTGGCGGCTTCTCCTTCCCCACTTAGGACCTGTTTGTAGAAGCTCTTATCGGAGAAATGGCGGTGAGGCTGCTCCGTCTCCAGCCGGTCAGGGCGCCGGAAGGACTTGACCTGCATGTCAGGGAGGTCGGCAGCCGGAGCGACGCCGTCGGATGCCTGACCGGAAGCATTGCCGGTATCCTCCGGGCTTTCAGGCTCAATCCCGAGAAGCTCTTCCAGCTCCTCATCCACGGCACCGGAGGTGCCGGTACCGCTCCACTGGCTACCCATACCAGAAGCCCCGCTTCAAGGAACCTGCAAAGTACTGGAGGTGACGGGATTCGAACCCGTGACCCCTTGAATGCCATTCAAGTACTCTAACCAACTGAGCTACACCCCCAGATTCCAGTCACGAACATACGCCAGGTGCGGAGAACTGTCAAGGCTGGAATTATCTTGTTCACATCGTTGACAGAGGGCTGGAGTTGACCAAAGATGGACTCATGGATGAGAGCCACGAGACATATGCTGCCGCTCTGACCGTGGCCAAACTCTATTACTACGAGGGCCTTACCACCGAGATGATCGGTCGCAAACTGGATCTGTCCAGGCCAAAAGTATCTCGACTGTTGAGCTTCGCCCGCCAGAAAGGGCTCGTCGAAATCCGAGTGGTCGATCGTCGGGAATATCTAAATCCGTTGGCCCGGACTCTTTACGATCGGTTCGGGATCTCGGACGTGCAGATAGTACCCGTTACCGAGACCGCAGGCGAGGAAGTGTGGCTCGAGGAGGTGGCTACTTTTACCGCCAACTACCTCAACGGCTTGATGCAGAGCGACACCATTCTTGCAATCGCATGGGGTACTACCGTGAGCGAGGTCAGCAAACGGATTACCCCAAAGGCCGTGCAGGAGGTGGATATCGTCCAGCTGAACGGGGCCGGCAACACGTACACAATAAACAACACGTATACGAGCGAAATCATCCGTCGCTTTGCCTCGGCGTACGGGGCGCGGACCCATCTCTTCCCTGTGCCCACTTTCTTCGATTACGCGGCAACAAAGACCGCCATGTGGCGGGAGCGGAGCGTACGACGCATCTTGGAGCTGCAGCAAAAGGCCGGCGTCGTCCTTTTCAGCATCGGAGCGGTGAACGCAGGTGTCCCCAGTCACGTGTACGCCGCCGGGTATTTGGAGCAAGAGGACCTTCAGGAGCTGGAGGCCGAGGGGGTGGTCGGAGATCTAGCGACCGTGTTCTACCGGGATGACGGGAGTTACCAAGGGATTTCGCTCAACGAGCGGGCGAGCGGGCCGGAGCTGAAGCTGTACCAAGATGGGCGTGTAGCGCTCTGCGTCGTCTCCGGGTTGGGCAAGGCCCGGGGACTGCGAGCCGCCCTCGGTGCAGGGTATCTGAGCCATCTCGTGGTCGATGAGCCGACTGCTCGCGAGGTG
>PWGF01000061.1 GCA_003554375.1 Spirochaetaceae bacterium | reverse complement strand
GGAACATCTGACCCAAATTCATCTCCGCTACTACGATCTTATCAACTTTCTTGGATAATTCTTCGATCTCTTTTATAGGGAAAGGCCATAAGGTCTTCATCCTAAGATAACCTATGTTCATACCTTTTTCTCGACCTTTGTTCATGGCCCCGATAGCACTCCTGCTTGTGATACCATAGGACACTATAGCCACATCGGCATCATCTAGATTTCTCTTCTCTACATCGGTTAGAACTTCTCTATCGTCCAGTATCTTTTCGACCTGTCTCATTATCAGTGTTTCATGATCCTTTTGATCATCAGTTGCAGGAAATCCGTGTTTATCGTGTGTAAGGCCTGTCACGTAAGTGTGGTACCCTTCTCCAAAAACACCGAACTCTGGAACCTTTTTCTTACCGTACTGGCCTTCTCCAAAGGGTACGTATTCTTCAGAAGATACCTTCGGTTTCTTCCTCTCGAATGTTTTTACCTCGTCGGGTATCTCTACCATCTCCCGCATGTGACCGAGGTCAGCACATATCATAAGGAAAACCGGAGTCCTGTACTCTTCTGCCAAATTGAACGCTTTGATTGTGTACTCCATGGTCTCCTGGATGTTGTTAGGTGATAACGTGATAGCTGCGAAATCTCCATGTGTTCCATACCTAGTCTGCATGATGTCTCCCTGTGCACCTAGTGTTGGTTGACCTGTGGAAGGACCGGAACGCTGAACGTTCGCTAAGACTAAGGGTGTTTCGGACATGTGAGCAAAACCTATATTTTCCTGCATGAGTGAAAAACCGGGTCCACTTGTAGCTGTCATGGCCTTCGCTCCAGCCCAGGAAGAACCGATCACTGACGCTATACTGCCCAGTTCGTCTTCCATCTGTATATACTTACCACCTACCCTGGGAAGCATATCTGCCATCTTCTCGGCTATTTCGGAAGCTGGTGTTATTGGGTAGCCACCGAAGAATCTACATCCTGCAAGTAAGGCACCATAAGATATAGCTGTATCACCGTGAATGAACTGCTTTTTCTTACCTAAAACCTTCTTCGCTTTTTCTAATTCCTCACTCATCTTCATCATCCTCCACAATGGTGATAGCAAAATCCGGACAGATCATTTCACACATCCTGCAGCCGATACATTTATCTTCAACTTGAACGGGTGGGTAAAGCCCTTTTTTGTTAGGTTCTTCGGATTCATCTAGAGCTTCTCTAGGGCAGTAATAAATACATAGATTACAGCCCTTACAGTAATCCTCATCTACCTCGATGGAAAATTTATCTCCACCGCGGAAGGCTTTTCCCTTTTTCTCTTTATTCTTAACTTCAGTCATCGGTTTTTCACCTTATAGTGTAACTTCAACATCAAGATGCCTTTCAAGGACCTTCTTACCTCTATATTCGGGTAGTAGTAATGGAGATTTCTTATCAGTCTTGATCCCGGCATCTTCGATTTGCTGGTTGTAATCATTCACGTGATCTAATGTTAGTTTTCCGATAGAAGCTTTTTTAGCATGTTTTGCAGCGGTCATGCCTGCTCTTCTGCCGAATACGTTGTAATCTAAAAGTGAATTTCCCATCAATCTGTTTTTACCGTGAACACCACCTTCTACTTCGCCACCTGCGAAGAGTCCTTTAACCGGTGTTGAGCCATCTTCGTTGATGATCAATCCTCCGTTCTGATAATGCAGTGTCGGATAAACCAAGATCGGTTCTTTTGTTATATCGATGCCGAACCTCTCGTACTGCCTGACCATAGCCGGTAGTGTATCTTCGATGGTCCCTTCGCCAGATTTCATCTCGATCAGTGGTGAGTCTAGCCATACGCCCTGCATGCCTGTCGGTGTAGTAACTCCATTCTCTCTACCTCTGCATTCCCTAATTATGGCTGCTGCTTCTATATCTCTAGGTTCCAATGGATTAACGAAAAGTTCACCGTCCATATTCACCGGTTGAGCACCTAGACTTCTTACCTTTTCTGTCACAAGCAACCCTACGATCTGATCTGGAAAAGCTGCTCCAGTAGGATGGTACTGAACGCTGTCAAGATCTCTTATCGGGACACCGGCTCTGTAACCCATGATCAATCCATCCCCGGTCGCACCGTAGTGATTCGTCGTCGGGAACGCCTGTACATGTAATCTACCGAAACCACCGGTTGCCATGACGGTAGATTTCGCTCTGACCACATAGTATTCGTTGGTCTCAAGGTTCATGAGCAGTGCACCTGCCACTTGACCCTTATCATCCTTCAACAGTTCAACGGCTGGAGTGAATTCTAATACGGGGATATCTAGATTATCGGCCTCATCTCTTAGAACCCTCATCAATTCCATACCTGTGTAATCACCGGAAGAATGAAGTCTGTATCTAGAAGTTCCACCACCGGGCAGTTCAACGAAGTTTCCATCTTCTTCTCTATCGTACATTATACCTAGTTCTTCGTGCCATTTAAGGACCTTAGGACCATCGATTGTCAATGCTTTGACTAACTCAGGAACGTTTGTGAAATGGCCTCCACCTATTGCATCCAAGTAGTGTTTTATCGGTGAATCGTCATCTTTATCTGCAGCTTGGATACCGCCCTGAGCCATCATACTGTTAGAGTCGCCGTGTCTTAATTTAGTTGATATGAGTATGTTCTCAGGATCGATACCTTCGTAAACTGACCAAAGTGCGGCTACGGTTCCGGCTCCTCCACCTCCTATGATCAGAACGTCAACGTCGTGATCGACCTGTGTTAAATCGATCTCTGATGGGTCGATGAGGCTCCTTGCCCTTAACAACTTAGCTAATTCAGTAGGTACTTTTCTACCTTTACTGGGACCGATCTTAAGTTCTTCTTTTCCCTCTTTTTTATAGTCCGGGTGGAAGTTATTCAAAACCTCTTGGCCTTCAGAGGGGGTCATCCTATCGTAGGTTTTACCCATCCTTTCTTCACGTGTTTCCTTCACTTTCTTGATGGATTCTTGCATATAATCTGGGTAACCATCTGTCATATTTATCCCTCCTCCCGTATGTCTCTTTCTTCGTAAAGTTTTTTGAGTTCTTCCATCTCCATCTCTACCATCTCTTTCATCTTATCATCATATTCTCCGTTCTTGATCTCTTGAACGCGCTTTTCAAGCTCGTCACTATGCTCGTGAATGTATCGTCCGGTTATCCTGCGAGCCAACTGAGCTAAATGATAATGTTTTATATCCGCCGGGCATCTTATAGAACAGAGACCACATTGTATACAGTCGAAGGAAAGATCAGCACATCTCTCAACGTCACCTCTCAGCGCAGCTTGAACATAATCCATCGCTTCTATGTCCTGAGGACATGCTTTAGTACACGTGTTACAGGAAACACATCTTGCTATCTCAGAGTAATAATCCAGCATGACGTTGTCGTTCTCTTTTGGATCCACTTCTTCTATGTCAAAATCCTCTCTAACAGCTGGTACGAAGGGGAGCTGTACTAAGAACATACCGTCTTGAACAGCGGTTTGACAGGCCAAATCCATCTTGAATTTATACTCATCTTCAGTTCTATATATCGTTGCACAGGCACCACAGAAACCACCTCTACACCCACAGCCTCTGACGTACTTGTATCCGGCATATTCGAGTGCTGTCATTATGGTGAGTCCTTTCGGGACCTTGTATCTTTTACCCATAACGAATATTTCGATCATCTCTCTATTTTCTTCATCTTCACTCATATCATATCACTCCAGGATTTTTTTATCTTTCAGTAATGATTTCGGATCGATCTTGTGTTTTTCCATCCCGACTTCGATACCCATAGCCAGTGCTATGAGCTCAGTCAAATAAAATACCGGTATATCATATTCGGTATTTCTTTGATGGAAATCGAGATTGAATTGACATAACGGACAGGATAAAGCGATAGCATCTGCACCATCTTTTACGGCTCTTGATACGATATCCTCAACCCGCTTCTCAACTATATCACTCCTATTGACGGTGTGATATGAACCGCAGCATTCGGTCCTTTTGGGGTTGTGGATAACTTCCGCACCGATGGCTTCAAGGAGACCTTCCATGATATGAGGATCCTCGGTATCATCTATAGCCACATGATCAGGTCTCAGTAACATACATCCATAATATGGTGCTATCTTTAGATCGGTAATCGGTTTTTTAACTTTCTTTTTGATCTCATCTTTCATATCTCTTAAGATCTCAAATATATGATGTACATCGACTTCCCCTAGATAATCAGGATCTTCGGTTAAGAACTCGTTCATGGTTTCCAGGTCATCAGGTTTTTCTTTCATCCTTTCGTTAGCCTGCTTTAATACGTTATAACACATATCACACAGGGTAACGACTTCTTTTTCACCCTGTTCCTGGGCACAGCACATGGTCCTTATCGGAGCTATCTGATGCATTATATCGTCTTCGGTCAAAGATTGTACCGCACCACAGCAGTACCAATCATCCATCTCCACTAGAGGTTTTCCCAAGGCTTCCATCACGGCCATGGCACTTTCTTCATAATCACTAGCTTTAGTTTTCAGAGTACATCCGGGATAATATAGGTATCCTTCTTCCATGTTATCACCCTGTCTCCTTCCTGAAACAGCCAACTACTGCCAGCTGTGGAAGCTCTTTCATATTTTCTACATCATCTACATCTACCATATCGATATTATGTCGAAGTACTATCTGCCTGACAGCCTCCATTATCTTGGCGATATCTATGTCCCTGGGACATCTTACGCTGCAGGTGAAACAGGCTGCACAGATCCACATGGTATTCTTCTCTAAGATCCCCTCTTTATCCCCTAGAACTATCCTTTTGAATATTCTCTCTGGAAGTACATCCATGTCTTCAACAAAAGGACATCCTGCTGAGCAAGTACCACATCTGATGCATGCATTGACGGACTCTCCGGATAACTCTTCCACTTTATCCAGGAAATCCATGGCTTTTTTGCTTCTATCTACTTTCATTCTGACTCACCACCTAATCCCTGGTTAAGTTCACGATACGTTTCACCTTTCGAGTCGTAGATGTTTACCTTGAGCGGAGTTTCCCCCATGGTCGAATGGGTGGCACAAGCAAGGCATGGGTCGTAGGCCCTGAACGCCCTTTCGACGCTGTTTAGCATCCCTTCCTGTATGTTACCCGCATCGACGTACTTCTTTGCAGCATCCCTAACACTCATAGATATCGGAGCTGCATTATGGTTTGTAGCTACTATCAAGTTAGACTTCTTAACTAAACCATCATCATCTAATTCATAATCGTGTATTAACGTACCTCTGGCAGCCTCAACTATACCAACGCCTTTACCGGGTTCACCTGGTTCGTTCCTTATATTATCGCTTTCTAAGTCTTCATCCTGAGCTAATTGTTGGATCAATTCAGCGGCCTGTAAAACTTCTATCAACCGGGCCCAGTGATAAGCAAGTGTAGAATGTACTGGGTATCCCAATGTGTCGAACATCTCTTCGTATTCTTCCTGTGCTAGTTCAGTCTTCATACCGGAGCAGGCATTGATCCTTCCTAAGGTGCCGACCCTGTAAACTCCGGAGTCCTTACCCTCTTCGAATCCTTTCCATCCTATGTCCTTCAGGTAAGGGAACTTCATGTAACTCCATGATTCAGTGTGTTCTCTTATCACATCTAGATAATCTTTATCTGTAAATTGAGCAAAATCCTTACCATCGGGATCGACAACGTTGACCACACCTCCAGTGTGGCTGAGTTTACCATCTTGAGTAAGACCCATACTGTAAACTTCTAACTTGTCCTCTTTGATGACATCTTCGAACTCACCTACTACTT
>PWGF01000439.1 GCA_003554375.1 Spirochaetaceae bacterium | reverse complement strand
GATTGGCCCGCCCGACGCTTGGGAGGACGACTTGCTCTCCGACATACTCTTCGAGCGCAATCGAGTGATCGCCGATCACGGCACCGGCAGTCAGAGACTCGTCCAAGTGGCCCTGCATCTGGCCGGCCGTGACTTCACCGTGCGTAACAACGTTTTAGACGGCACCGGAGCTGGTGATCACTTCACAGGTATATGGTTGACCAGGCGTGGCATCGAACCGCCGCCCGAGGGAAGTGAGATCTACAGCAACACGATATACCGTGGGGATGCTCCAAGCGGGGAATCCCGCGGCATCGAGGTGGATTCTGCGGTAAGCGGGGCAATCGTGCGGAACAACCTCGTTTCGTTCCCGTACGCTACGGGGACGACGTATGCAGTGGTCGACGACAGCTCGGACCTCGTAGCTTCCGACAATCTCTTGACCGACGATGCACGTTTCACCGACCCCGACAACCCCGACCCGCTTGCTCGCGGTTTCCGTTTACAGGATGATTCCCCGGCCGTTGAGGCCGGCGGTGACGTGCCGGTATATGACGACTTCGACGGCAACCAGCGACCTGCCGGCAGCTACGACCTCGGTGCATTCCAGGTCACCCAATGATCGAGATGGCCCGGTAACTCGATTCGCAGCCCGGACGTGCGTGCGCCGGGCATGGTGAGCCGGGGAGTGCACGCCCCATGAGCAGACCGGTTATACCAAGGTTATACCGACCACAAACCCTTTGCAGCGAGGAGTATCGACTATGCAAGACGTGCGAATCACGAGCGGTACGGCGACGATCAAGTCGGATGTACGTCAGTTCATCGTTCGGAGTTTTCTCTTTGGAGACGAGTCAACGCAGTTCGCGGATTCGGCATCATTGCTTCAGAGCAATTTGATCGACTCGACCGGGATTCTCGAGCTCGTACAGTTCATCGAGGAGACCTATAGCGTGATCGTTGCCGATGAGGAGATGATCCCGGAGAACCTCGATTCGCTCGACAATATCGAGCGGTATGTGGTGGCCAAGCGTGCTCAGCAACCTATCTGAGGGAGTCCGAGCGCTGCCTGCATACTTCGTGGCCCTTCGCGGGAGCGGCCCGTACGATCCTCCCACCATGATGGAGGCGGCGCTCGTCACCGAGGAGCTTCTGGGAGTTACGTGTCCCGATCACGATCTCTCGGAGGCGAACCTCGGGAGTGCCGAAGCGTTCGAACGGTACTTTCTGCGCCGGTACCGGGGGGTGCAAGGTGCGGCCGTTTCGCCGATCCGTGAGCCGAGGTCGGTGAGCTTGTCCCTCGGACAGGGACCACAGGAGTAACACCGATGTGTGGGATGTGCGGCTTTCTACAACGTATTCCCGGTAGGCGGAGTGATCTCGAGCTGCTTGCGCGAATGACCGCCAGACTTGCTCATCGTGGGCCGGAGGCGGTCGGCCGTTTCCACGACTCCAACGTCGCGTTGGGGCATAGCCGTCTCGCGATCATAGATCCTGAAGGCGGGGCGCAGCCGATTTCGAACGAGGATGGAAGCGTGTGGGTTATCCACAACGGCGAGATCTTCAACTACCTGGAGCTTGGCCGGGAGCTCGCTGCGCGGGGACATCGGCTGCGAACTCACAGCGACGCCGAGGTAATCGTGCACGCATGGGAGGAGTGGGGCAGGGACTGCTTCACTCGTTTCAACGGGCAGTGGGCGCTTGCGCTGTGGGATAGCTCGCGACGTCGGTTGGTGCTTTCGCGGGATCGGCTTGGGATTCGCCCCCTGTACTATGTAACTACGCGCGAGCGGCTTCTCTTCGCTTCGGAAGTGAAAGCTCTCTTTGCCGACCCTGCGGTGAATCGCTCCCTCGACCCCGCCGGTTTGGCGGAGTTCTTCACGTTCTGGTGTCCGGTGGCACCGCGCACGGTGTTCGAGGGAGTTCGGGAGGTAAAACCGGGGCATCTGATAGAAGTGGGAGGAAAGAGCTTTGAGCTGGAGGAGCGGTGCTACTGGGCGCTCGATTTCCCTCTCCGAGGGGCCGGCTCGGATCGATCGCTTCGAGATGCCGCAGAATCCCTTCGGGCGCGGCTCTCGGAAGCTACGCGACTCCGCTTCACCCGGAGTGACGTGCCTGTGGGGGCTTACGTCTCCGGCGGGCTCGATTCGTCCGTAATCGCAGCTCTGGTTGCGCGTGAATCGGGCAGACCGCCGGTCACCTTCTCTATTCGTTTCACGGAGGGCGAGCTCGACGAAGGGCGTTACCAGAAGCGCGTGATCGAGCGAATCGGCACCGAGCACCACGAGGTTCTTGCCGGATGCGACGAAATCGGCGCGGTCTTTCCGGAGGTAGTCCGCCATACGGAGCGACCGATCCTTCGGGCCGCTCCGGCGCCTCTCTATCTGCTGTCGCGTCTGGTACGCAGTCGCGGCTACAAAGTGGTCGTTACGGGAGAGGGAGCCGACGAAGTGCTTGCCGGATATGACATCTTTCGAGAGCTGAAGGTCCGCTTGTTTCTTGCGCGCGCTCCTGATTCCGGGAAGCGTCCCGCGATCCTTGCTCGCCTCTATCCTTGGATGGCTCGGGGACCGTCGAGCACTCCGGCGTTTGCTCGGGCGTTCTTCTCCAAGGAGCTCGATCCGACGGACCCGGCTGTCAGTCATCGCCCGCGATGGACGACTACCCGGTCTCTCCTTTCCCTTCTCACTCCGGGAGTTCGCGAGGAGGTTGCCGGGTTCCCTGTCGAGGAGGAGCTAATTGCGCGCCTGCCCGCCGAGCACACGAGCTGGGACCCTGTCGCGCGAGCGCAGTGGCTCGAGATGACTGCGCTGCTGCCGGGCTACATCCTCTCATCCCAAGGTGACCGCATGCTCATGGCGCATTCGGTAGAGGGGCGCTTTCCCTTTCTGGACCACGAGGTCGTGGAGTTGGCCAACCGGATACCGATGCACTTCAAGCTCTTCGGTTTGGAGGAGAAGCATGTGCTCAAGGAAGCGTTTGGCGACCTGGTTCCGGCGGAGATTCTGCGGCGGCCCAAGCAGCCGTATCGTTCTCCTGATGCAGCAAGCTTCTTCGGCGGCGGCCGAGTCGAATGGGTGACGGAGTTGCTCCGGCCGGAGTCGGTTCGGCGCGCCGGTTTGTTTCGCCCTGAAGCGGTGGAAGGACTGGTCGCGAAGTGTCGCGCCGTGGGTGGAAGCGGGATGAGCAATACCGACAACATGCGGCTGGTGGGAGTTATCTCAACGATGCTCCTGCACCGGCAGTTCATCGAGGGAGACGGCGGATCGTGCGAAACGTTCTCCGGCAATGGGCGAGTTTCGGGCGAAGCCGGACACTCTCCCACGCGGGACGGCCGGAGTCGCCCTATGCAAGGCGCGGCTCAGATCAGCGATACGCCCGCGGGGCATTGAAGCAGTCAGCCCGCGCCGGGGGGTTAGGTAGCGGGACATTGAAGTATCGACGTGTAGGGGCGATCCGGAGGTGAGCAAATGCTGGTTCATGACTATCTGACTCGCTGTGCACAACGGTTCTCTGAGAAGACCGCGGTCGTGCACGGAACGCGGCGAGCTACGTACGGTGCGATCGACCGCATGACGAGCCGAGCGGCGCGGGTGCTTATCGAGGCCGGAGTACGGCGTGGTGATCGTGTGATAGTCTTCCTGCCGAACTCTCTAGAGGCTGTGGTGGCGATCTTCGCCGTACTCAAAGCCGGTGCGGTATTCGTGCCTCTGAATACCGGCATGAAGGCGGGGAAGCTCGGTTACATCTTTGAGAACTCCGGCGCGAACGCCGTAGTGACCGACGGAACGGGGTTTGGGACCGTTCGGACCGCACTGGCGAACGCGGAAGCGCTCGTCTTCGTAACCTCACCCTCGGCGCCGGATCCTTCCACAACCGTGAGCATGCCGACCGGCGAGGGGAACGGACGCGACCACGGTACGTGCGATGAAGCTTTGACGGTCTTGCCCCTCCTTGTGAATACCGGCTCGCCCGACGAGGTACCGGGCGATGAGACCGGCACCGGCTGCACGCCCCTACCGGACGGCGCAATCGATCAGGATCTGGCGTGCCTTATCTACACGTCCGGCAGCACCGGAGAGCCGAAAGGGGTCGTGTGCGGCCACAACAACGTGGTCTTCGCTTCCGGCTCGATTGTCGAGTACCTAGAGAATACCCCCGACGATACGGTAATCAGTGTTCTTCCGTTCTCCTTCGATTACGGGCTATATCAGCTGCTGATGGTGTTCCGTTTCGGCGGGACGCTCGTTATCGAGAACGCCTTTGCGTACCCGGCTGCGATTCTTCGTACGATCGAGCGAGAGCGCGTGACCGGCTTTCCTTGCGTCCCCACGCTGGTCGCAATGCTGCTCAAGCTCGATCTCGGCCGGTTCGATCTTCGGTCCGTCCGCTACATAACCAATACCGCGGCAGCGTTGCCTCCGGCGCACATCCGGCTGCTTCGTGATCGCTTGCCGAGTGTTCGGATCTACTCCATGTACGGGCTGACCGAGTGCAAGCGTGCTCTCTATCTACCTCCGGAGCGTCTTACCGACAAGTCGGCTTCCGTCGGCATAGCGATCCCCGGAACCGAAGTATGGCTGGAGGATGAGATGGGTGCTCGCGTGGGCCCGGGTGAGACGGGAGAGCTCTTCGTACGCGGATCCCACGTTATGCGCGGCTATTGGGCTGATCGTGAGCTCACCGAGCGCGTCTACCGTCCCGGACCGACGCCGGGGGAGCGAGTTCTGCGAACCGGCGATCTGTTCCGAATGGACGAGGAAGGGTTTCTCTACTTCGTTTCGCGCAAGGACGATATCATCAAGTCACGTGGAGAGAAGGTAGCGCCTAAAGAGGTGGAGACGGCGATCTATGAGCTCGACGGAGTGGTCGAAGTCGCCGTAGTCGGCGTTCCGGACGAGGTCCTCGGTGAATCGATTGTGGCGTATGTCGTGCCTGCAGGGGGTGCCGCACTCACCGAGCAACAGGTGCGCCGTCACTGCACGGCCCGGCTCGAGGCGTTCATGGTTCCTCAGCAAGTCGTATTTGCGGAGGCGTTGCCTCGGAATCCGAGCGGGAAAGTCGACCGAAAGGAGCTGGTAATCTATCATGCATGAACTGAGTAGAACGGAGTCAGGACCGGTGTCCGGGCTCGCGAACCGTCCCGGTTGGACTGAAGCACACAACTTCTCCCCGGCCGTTCTTCACATCGATCCCGCGGGTGAAACGGGACGAATTGCCTCCTTCATCCGCGAAACCCTCAAGCGTTTCAAGCGTCGGGGTGTGGTCGTAGCTGTTTCCGGTGGGATCGATAGTTCCGTGGTGTTGGCGCTTTCCGTCGCGGCGATCGGCGCTTCGCGGGTTCTTGCGCTCCTCATGCCTGAGCATGACTCTTCGCCCGAAACTCTCGAGCTCAGCCGGCTTGTCGCGGGTTCCTACGGTGTGGAGACAGTGGAGGAGGATATCACCGAGGTGCTACGTGCGTACGGGTGCTATCGCAAAAGGGACGAAGCGATCCGTTCGGCGATTCCGGAATACGGCCCGGACCACGCCGTGAAGATCGTGTTGTCGAGTGTTCTCAGCGGAAACCGGCTCCGGTTCTTCTCAGTTGTTACCCGGAGCCCTGACGGAGTGCAGCGTGAGGCCAGGCTGTCCACGCAGGCGTATCTGGCGATTGTCGCTGCGTCGAATTTTAAACAGCGGGTTCGGAAGACTCTCGAATACTACCACGCTGACAGATTGAATTTCGCCGTTGCCGGAACGCCAAACCGACTGGAGTACGATCAGGGTTTCTTCGTGAAGAACGGCGACGGATCCGCGGACCTCAAGCCG
>PWGF01000244.1 GCA_003554375.1 Spirochaetaceae bacterium | reverse complement strand
GCTTTGGAGAAGGGTCCGGGCCGGGCCGGGGACCCGGAAGTGGAGAAGGGCTTGGGCCGGGCCGGCGTGTCCAAAACTTCGGCATGCCCGTCCCGTTCGGGCATCGAGCAGCTTCTCGGGTCGCCCGCGCAGGCTTCGCTTTGGCCGGCATCGTCGTCACCCCGGTGCGCCGAGCGTTCTCCTCGATGCGCCGTGCGTTTGTTCGACACGTCAATACTCCTCCTCGGGCGCGGTGCTTTCGTCCACCGCGGCGTCCGTGAAGCTTGCCATACCTGAGGCGAGGCGCGCGGCCAGATCGATGTGGAACCCGCCGAGGACCGCTCCGGTGCCCTCGCCGAGATGCATCCCCGCGTCCAGAATCGGTTCCAGGTCGAGAGCGTTCAGAAGAATCTGATGCCCTCGGACCTTGCTGCGATGTCCCGCAAAGAGGAACGAGGTAACGGCAGGGTCGATGTGGGCTGCTACGTATGCCGCAGCGGTCACCGGGAAGCCGTCCAGTACGCACGCGATCCGGCGCCCTCGGAGTGCCAGGAGCATGCCCACCATGGTAGCTATGTCGAAGCCTCCCAACGCTCGAAGCGCATCGAGAGGTGTCTCGAAGGGGCTATGGAAAGCAACGGAGTCTCGCACGACCGTACGCTTGTGCTCGATCATCTCCGCCGAAATCCCCGTCCCGCGATCGACCACGTCCTCCGGAGCCCCGAGCGCCATCGTGACGGCGGCGGCCGTCGTGGTGTTCCCAATACCCATGTCCCCGAGCGCGATGATGTCGGCGGGACGTGCCGGTGCATCTGACTCCGAAAACGGTACCGCTCGGCCTGAATGAAGCTCCTGGACAAGCTGTTCGCCGTGATCCAGGCAGCGGTCGAGCTGCTCGCGCGTCATCGCCGGCTCGCGGCGGAAGTTTCGGGTTCCGGCCCCTGCGCGAAGATCGCGGACCGCGGGCAGCCCGGTTGGTTCGGTAATGCCGCAGTCAACCAGCACGATCTCGAACCCGCATGAGTCGGCCAAGACGTTTATCGCTGCTCCCCCGTTTACGAAGTTGTGCACCATCTGTCCGGTGACCGCCTGTGGATAGAGAGATACACCCTCTGCACTTACCCCGTGGTCGGAGGCGCAGACCACGGCCACCTTCCGGTGGAGCCGGGGAGGCACGTGCCCCTGTATCACGGCAAGGCGCACGCCGAGCTCCTCAAGACGCCCCAAGCTCCCTTTCGGTTTCGTGAGAGAATCCAGGTGTCGCGCCATATCGTCTGCGACTTCGGACTGCGCAGCGTCGTACTCACTGACTCCAAGCGCGGTTCCGCTCATAATCACTCCTCCTCCGCATCAGCCTTTGATCTTCATCGGGAGACCCGCTACCATGAAATAGACCTCATCGACCGCCTGCGCGACTCTCCGGTTGGCTTCTCCAAGCGCTTCGTTGTAGGCGCGGGTAGCGGAATCGGGCGGGATATTCCCCAGCCCTACTTCATTCGTGACGACGATGAGCTCGCCTCGAGCGATCTGCAGAAACCGGTCGAGCATCTCTTGCCACTGCGGAATAGGGTTGCAGCCATAGACACTCCCCATCCAGAGCGTGAGACAGTCCAGCACGATCTGCGCCGGCGCCTCACGAGCAGCCGATTCAATGTCGATCCCGGTTTCGCGGGTTACGAAGCACGCGTGGCCGGAAAGCTCGCGTCGCTCGCGTTGGTGCCGTCGAATTCGCTCAGACATCTCCTCGTCGGAGTGCGTTGCCGTAGCGATAAAGCTCACCTCTCCCTCCCAATTCCGGGCGAGTTCGAGCGCGAATCTGCTTTTCCCGGACTTGATTCCGCCGGTGATCAGGCGCCTCATCCTGTCCCTCACCTCAGTACTCCACACCTAGCCGTGCCGCCGTACCCGCGGAGAAGTAGTGCTTTATCTCCCGCATCTCGGTCACCAAGTGTGCCCGGTTGACGAGGGGGGCGGGTGCGTTGCGGCCGGTCAAGACGAGCTCTTGCTCCGCCGGGCAAAGCTCTACGAGCTCGAGTACGAGATCGAGGTTCACCAGCCCCAGCGCAATTGCGACCGTGATCTCGTCCATGATTACAAGCCCGGAGCTCCCTTCGATCAGGCGGGTCCGGGCGGCATCTATCCCGCGCATGGCGGCTGCGCGGTCCGTGTCGTCGGGGCTTCGGCCGATAATCATCCCCTGTCCGAACTGCTCTACGCCGACGCCGGCGGCGCGCAGCGGCGCCGCCTCCGCCGAGTCCGCGCCTTTCACAAACTGTGCCATGTACACGCCCATACCTGCGCCGACCGCACGGACCGCAAGTCCTACCGCAGCCGTTGTCTTACCCTTTCCGTTGCCGGTGTATATCTGAACCATGAGCTCCTCCTTAGCCAAGGTCGCTGTTCCGCTAGTCGGTCAACCGAGTGTATGTCGAGTATCTATCCGAGAAGAACTCCGGCAAGGCCGAAGAGCAGCGCTCCCTCGGCGATAGTCGGGAAGAGTGTCCCTCCGGTGATCGCTGCCGTGACCGTCGACGACAGGAGCGCCGCGAGGGGCGGCCCGTACGATACGGCGAGCGCAAGAGTAAGCACCTTTCGTAGGTCGGCGACTTTCGCTTCCCTGAACTCCGAGCCGAGACTTGGTTGCTCACGCACCTCTCCGAAGTAGGTGGCCGATCCACCGAGTCGAACGCCGGTCGCACCTGCCGCCGCCGCCTCGGGGAAGCCGGCGTTGGGACTCCGACTCAAACGTGCGTCCCGACTGACGACTCTCCACGCTCGGCGCGGCGATCCTCCTACGACCGGGCAGAAAATGACGATCAAAATGGCCGTCAGGCGCGCCGGTACCGCGTTGGCCGCGTCGTCGGCTCGCGCCGCTACCCGCCCGAAATACTCGTACCGTTCGTTCCGGTAGCCCCACATGGCGTCCAAGGTGTTGATGGCACGGTAGAGAAGCGCACCCGCAGGGCCAAGGATTAGCGCGTAGAACAGCGGCGCGACGACCCCGTCCGACAGGTTTTCGGCAACGCTCTCCACCGTGGCGCGGATTGCCCCCTCGCGGGTGAGGCCGGAAGTTTCCCGACTCACCATCATTCCGACCTGAGTTCGTGCCTGGTGCACGTCGTCATTTTCAACCGCGGCGAGGACCCGGCGGCCGTGCGCGCCAAGGTCACGTACTGCGACGCTGCTCGCCAAGGCGATGCTGCCGGCCGCAAGAGCCGCAAGCGGATGCAGGAAGAGGGCGAGTATCAAGGCAAACACAGCCGTTGCCGCCACGGTGCCGGCCACGCATGCCCATGCGACTCCTCCGGCGAGAACGGCGCGTCGCCCGGCCTGCGCGCTTGCCCGGGCGCCGGCCACACGCTTTCGGTCGACCACACGCTGCCGGTCGGCGGGGCCGTCCGAGCCGGCTGGGCGCGCCGAGCGCTCGCACCGTTTCGCGAGAGCCCCGATCAGCCGGACCGGATGGAAGGCGACCCGCGGGTCGCCGAAGAGTAAGTCCAGAAGCAGTGCGGGGTACATATAGATCATGACCCCCCCGCTGCAGCAAAAATGCGTTCCAGATCGATATGCTTACCGACGTGCCGGGCAAAACGGTCGATTGGGCGGTCGAGCTCCGGCTGCTCGTCGCCCGAGTCACCGCCTCTGCAGAAGTCGGCCACCGTACGTCCTGGTGGCGTTCCGGTCGACCGCGTCAAATCGCGGCCGTCTGCGCGGTGCGACAGAGTGTCCTCTGCAGGCAGCCCGTGGTTCGGAAGATACGGAACGACGCCGAGGACATCGCGCCCGGCGTGCTCGACCATCCACGCGTGTGCCTCGGAGAGAAGGGAAGGATCGCCGCGGAACTTGTTGACCAGAAAGCCGGCTACCAAACGGCGCTCCCACTCGGAGAGGACTTCCATGGTGCCGACGAACGAGGCGTACACACCGCCTCGATCGATGTCTCCTACGAGAAACACCGCCGCATTTGCATATCGCGCCATCGACATGTTGACGATGTCGTTCTTCTTCAGGTTGACCTCGCCCGGACTGCCGGCCCCTTCGAGGACAACGATATCCGCTTCGTCGGCTAAGCTGTCGTACGCTTTCTGGACGGTGCGGCGTAGCTCCGGCTTCCGTTCTTCGTAGCCCTGCGCGCTGACCGGCCCAAGCGGTCTGCCGTTCACGAGGAGCGCGGCTCCGCGACCGGTCGCGTCGCCGTGCGAGGCCGCCTCGGAGGACGGTGTCTTGTCCCCGCCGGGCTTGAGCACAACCGGGTTCATTCGTATGTCGGGGGAGCGGCGGCAGGCCGCGGCCTGGAGTGCCTGTGCACATGAGATCTCCCCGCCCTCAAGTAGGGTGACCGTGAACGGGGACATATTCTGCGCTTTGAACGGGGCAACCCGGTATCCGGCATCCGACAGAAGCCTGCACAGCGCTACGGCAAGCACGCTCTTGCCCGCGTCCGATGAAGTCCCTTGCAGCATGATCGCCGGCGTTTCGGCAGGGCGGCTCGCTCGGGAGGGCGCCGCCTTCCTCCGATTCGCTCCGGACTGCCGAGTGCCCGGGCATGCCGACGCGGCCGAGATCGCGGGCGTGGCCGAGGTAGTGGGCGTGGCCCAGGCTGCCGACGTGGCGGCGGGGCCTCCGGTCGGCGACGACGGCGGCGCTCCGTATGACGATCGGGACGCCCCGGATGACGCGAACGGCCCGGACAACCCGGAAATGTCCATGATTTTCCGGAGGGCCGCGAGCAGCTTCTCGTTCTCGGTCTCGGATCTCACGGCAAGGCGAACGAACGAGTCATCGAGACCCGTGAAGTTGTCACATCTCCGGACCGCCATACCTTGGGTGATGAGCTGCTCGAAAAGCTTCTGCCCAGTCCACGGTGGGGGGAGCCGCCAAAGGAGGTAGTTGACTTCGGACGAGTACACCACGCCACCGAAGGAACGGAGACCCTCCACCAGGAGGCCGCGCATCTCCGCGAGATAACGGCGGCTGCGTGCCAGGTACTCGGAATCTCCGAGCAATCGCGGGGCGACGAGCTGGGCCGGCCGGTTGACCGACCAGGTAGGGAGCAACCGGCGGAGTAGCTCGGCAATCTCGGGCGGCCCAAGCGCATAGCCGATCCGGAGGCCCGGCACGGCGTACGCTTTTGTCATCGACACCACGACTATGACGTTTCCCCGATCTACAAGCTGTGCGGTACTCTCGAACGACTCGATGCACCAGGCGAACGACTCGTCTATGCAGAAGAGCGTCTGGGGGTTCGACTCGATCAGCTTCTCCAGCGATGCAAGGGAGAGGCAGTGTCCGGTCGGGTTGTTTGGGCGCCCCACAAAACAGAGTGCAGCGGGGCCGCGAGCGCCTGTCTCGGCCGAGCTCGCCTTGCGCCTGGCGACTTCGAGCGCTGACTGCAACTGGTGCAGGTTATCTGCCTGGGCTTGCCCGGTCTTCGCGGCGGTCCCCTCCGCGGCGGTCCACGGAGCGAATGCGCCTACTTCGCTGACAGGACAGCCCCAGCGTCGGCACGAGGTGGCATATCCGCCGTACGCCGGCGTAGCTATGACAGCTCCGCGCTGCCGGAGACGGCTCCATCCTTCGGGTAACATAGCCGAAGGCTCGGAGTGAGCACAATCGCCGGAGTTGCCGGTACTACCGGCCCCTCTCGGTGCCGGCATGCCGGCGGTCTCGGAGCGCGTGAGGAGCTCCGAAGTGTCGTCGCCCAGAGCGCCGAGGTTCATCGCGCGGGCCGGTACGAGCAGAGAGAGTATCTCCGCGGCTCCGTTGGCGGCAATAGCCGACTCATAGGGTACGTCGTAATGAGCGGCAATCGCCTTCCG
>PWGF01000043.1 GCA_003554375.1 Spirochaetaceae bacterium | reverse complement strand
GTCTCATACGAAGGCGGCTGAAGATCTACGTTAAGCCCGCGTTCGAACCTACTTCTGAGGCGGTCCGCAAGCTCCTTGAGCTCGCTCACGGGTCGGTCGCAGGTGAATACCATCTGCTTGTTTGCGTCATAGAGGGCGTTGAACGTATGAAAGAGCTCTTCTTGAGTCTCCCGTTTCCCCTGTAGGAAATGGATGTCATCTATGAGCAGAACGTCCGCATACCGGTATTTGTTCTTGAACTGATGAGTTCGCTTCTCACGGATGCTTTGAATGAACTCGTTGGTGAAGCTTTCCGCAGTTACATAGACGATCCCGAGATCGTCGAATTCCTGATGTACGTGGTTACCGATACTCTGAATGAGGTGGGTTTTGCCGAGGCCTACTCCACCGTATATCAGGCACGGGTTGTAGCCGGTACCGGGATTACGTGAGATAGCCATGGCGGCGTTTGCGGCGAAGCTGTTGTTCTCCCCGACCACAAACGTGTCGAACGTGTATTCGGGGCGAAGGTCCGAATGAGGAGGTCGCGATGGCTTCTGCCGGGACTCTGGGGTGGCGGTAGCAGGTGGTTCCGTGGGAGTTTCGATCTTCTGCGGCTTCTCCACCTGGAATTCGAGCTCAAGGTGGTCGCCGCTGAGCTCCTGGAGCTTGTTCTGGATCAGCGGTAGATAACGCTGCTTCACCTGATCTCGATAGAAGGAGCTGGGCACCGAGAGAACGATCTGTTTCTCCTTGCTCCCCGTATACTGCAGGCGATTGAACCACATCGAGAACTCTTGATCGGATACCTCCGATCGAATCTGTTTGATGGTTTCGTTCCAGAACGCAGAGTAGTCCCAGGAGTTATCCGACATCGCTTATGCCCTCCCGCCAAGAAGGCGAGTGTAGCAGGGAGTCAAGCTTGTCGCAAGATACGGCGGCTTGAGCGTTCCAGGGCTGGGGTCGTTCGACGGCAACTACCTGCTTTACCTTTTGGCCGGAAAAATCTATAATGCAGCGGCACTGTCCTTTAGTACCAATACCATGCAGCAAGCGTATTCTGCCAGCAACATACAGATTCTCAAAGGTCTCGAAGCCGTACGCCGGCGTCCGGGAATGTACGTAGGCTCCACGGGCGAGGAAGGTTTGCACCATCTGGTCTATGAGGTGGTGGACAATAGCATTGACGAAGCGCTTGCCGGACACTGTTCGGAGATCCATGTCACGTTGAGCGAACGAAACAAGATTCGCGTCGAAGATGACGGGCGCGGTATTCCCGTCGACGTACACCAGGGCGAAGGTATAAGCGCGTTGGAGCTGGTGATGACGCGTTTGCATGCCGGCGGCAAATTCGACAAGGGCACGTATAAGGTCTCCGGCGGTCTCCACGGTGTTGGTGTGTCGGTAACAAACGCCCTTTCGTCATGGTGTCGCGTCGAAGTCCATCGGGAGGGGAAGCTGTTCGTACAGGAGTATAGGCGCGGTATCCCGAGTGGACCGACCGAAGAGGCCGGTTCTACAACGCAGACCGGTACCGTGACGGAGTTCATCCCGGATTCGGATATATTCGGGGATCTGGAATTCAGCTACGATCAGCTTTCCAAACGCCTGCGTGAGCTTGCGTTCTTGAACAAGGGGATTCGGATTACAATCACCGACCGCCGAATGCCCACGGAAAAGCATCACGATTTCCGGTTTGAGGGTGGGGTGCGTGAGTTCGTCGCCTATCTGAACAAGCACAAGACGGTTATCCATAAGCCGCCGGTCTATTTCGAAGGGACGCGGGACGGCGTGGAGATCGAAGTCGCCCTGGAGTATAACGACGGATACAATGAGACGTTGTTCACCTTTGTGAACAATATCAATACTCGTGAAGGTGGAACTCATCTGATCGGCTTCAAAAGTGCCCTCACGCGGACCCTTAATGATTTTCTGAAGAGATCAAAGCTTGTCAAAAAGCTGGAGGAAGGGTTTTCCGGAGATGATGTCCGCGAAGGACTGACTGCCGTAATTTCGGTCAAGGTCGCCGAGCCGCAGTTCGAGGGGCAGACGAAGGCGAAGCTCGGGAACTCCGAGGTAAAGGGGATCGTAGAGAGTTTCGTAAACGAGCAATTGACGTTTTTCTTCGATCAGAATCCGAAAGTCGTTAACGCCATCTTGGAGAAGACGGTGGTAGCAGCAAAGGCGCGTGAAGCTGCCCGGAAGGCTCGGGAGCTCACGCGCCGGAAGAGCTTTCTTGATTCCGGAGGGCTTCCGGGGAAGCTGGCTGACTGCGCGGAGAAAGATCCGCGGAAGGCGGAAGTCTATATCGTAGAGGGCGATTCCGCCGGCGGAAGCGCCAAGGCCGGACGTGACCGCCAGTTTCAGGCCATCTTGCCGTTGTGGGGTAAGATGCTGAATGTGGAGAAGACACGAATCGATAAGGTTCTAGCCAACGATAAGCTCCAACCTATCATAACGGCCTTGGGAGCCGGTGCGGGGGAGAACTTCGATTTCTCTAAGCTGCGTTACCACAAGATCATTATCATGGCGGACGCAGATGTGGACGGATCACACATTCGTACGCTGCTTCTTACGTTCTTCTACCGGTACATGCAGCCCATTCTGGAGGAAGGACTCTGTTATATCGCCATGCCACCACTCTATAAGCTCTCCGTTGGTAAGCGTGTGGAGTATGCCTACAATGATGCCGAACGGGACCGGATCTATGAAGAGCTGGTGCAAGAAGGTGTTGATGAGCAGAAGATCAGCATTCAGCGCTACAAAGGCTTGGGAGAGATGAATCCGGATCAGCTGTGGGAGACGACCATGGATCCCGAGACTCGAAATATCATGCAGATCCGGATGGAAGACGCCGTGGAAGCGGAAGAAATATTCACCACGCTCATGGGGGAGCACGTGGCGCCGCGGCGGGAGTTCATTGAAGAGAACGCCCTGAACGTTTCCAACCTGGACGTATAACTGTTCCGAACTCCGCGATGCGATTCGGAGCTCGGGATACTTAGAAGACTACATACGTAGAAGACTACGAAGAAGTCGAGAAACCCTGAAAAGAGGAGCTGGCCATGGCGGAGAACCGCGGTCGTGTCATACCTGTCGCGATTGAAGATGAGGTCAAAGAGAGCTATCTGAACTACGCCATGAGCGTGATCGTCTCGCGCGCTTTGCCGGACGCCCGGGACGGTCTGAAACCGGTACATCGGAGAATCCTCTATGCGATGAGCGAGATGGGGCTTCGGTTCGATCGACCGACGCGAAAGAGCGCACGGATCGTCGGAGACGTCATGGGCTATTACCATCCGCATGGAGACGCTGCCGTCTACGATACGCTGGTGCGGCTTGCCCAGGATTTCGCTATGCGCTACCGGATGGTTCGCGGGCAAGGGAACTTCGGATCGGTTGACGGTGATCCGCCGGCTGCTATGCGGTATACGGAGGCCAAGCTGGAGCGGATCGCGGAGGAGATGACTCGCGATATCAAGAAGGAAACCGTAGACTTCGTTCCAAACTACGACGAAAGCGTCCAGGAGCCGGTTGTTCTGCCTGCCGCACTACCGTACTTGCTGGCAAACGGTGCGAGCGGTATCGCCGTCGGCATGGCAACGAATATCCCGCCGCACAATCTACGGGAGATCTGCGATGCTGTCTGTGCTACCATCGACAACCCGGACATCTCGATCGACGAGCTCATGCAGTATGTCCAAGGGCCGGACTTCCCAACGGGCGGCATCATCTACGGGCGGAAAGGGATCCGCGACGCGTTCCGGACCGGCAAAGGGCGGATCACGGTCCGGGCACGCTTCACCGTTGAGACCAACAAACAGGGACGGGAGGTCATACTCGTCCATGAGATCCCCTATATGGTCAACAAGGCGACCATGATCATGAAGATGGCGGATCTTGTGCGTGATCGGAAGGTCGATGGGATTCACGACCTCCGGGACGAGAGCGATCGGGACGGGCTTCGCATCGTGATCGAGCTGAAGAAGGGGGCGAGCCCGAAGATCGTCTTGAACCACTTGTTTTCGAACACCCAGCTCCAGGTGAATTTCAATGTGAACGCACTGGCGCTCGTTGAGGGCAAGCCGCAGGTTTTGGATCTGAAGCAGATGATCGACTGCTTCATCGGCCACCGGAAGGAGGTCGTCACGCGACGGGCTCGATACGAGCTGCGGAAGGCCGAGGAGCGGGAGCATGTCCTGATCGGTCTCAAAATCGCGCTGGATAATATCGACGAGGTGGTGCAGCTGATTCGCGAGAGCGCCGATGTCGAGAGCGCACGGACCGGGCTCATGGAACGGTTTGAGCTCTCGGAGACTCAGGCGCAGGCTATTCTGGACATGCGGTTGCAGAAGCTCACTAGCCTGGAGACGAAGAAAATCCTGGAGGAACTGGAAGAGGTGCGGAAGCAGATCGCCTACCTGCGGGATCTCTTGGCGAGTGAGGAGAAGATCCTAAAGGTGGTGCGAAGTGAAACGGCGGAGATTTCGGAACGGTACGGAGATGATCGACAAACCGAAATCGTACCGGATGAGATCGAGCAACTCGACATCGAGGATCTCATCGAAAAGGAAGAGATGGTGGTGCTCATCAGCCATCACGGGTATAGCAAGCGAGTTCCGCTCTCTTCATACCGGGTGCAAGGACGAGGTGGGAAGGGTGCGATGTCCACCAAGCTTCGGGACGACGACTTCATCCAGCACCTCTTCATCGCCAATACGCATGACTACATCCTATTCGTTACCAGCGTGGGTAAGGCGTACTGGATGAAGGTCCATGAGATCCCCGAAGGAAGCCGAGCGGCGAAGGGAACGCACATCAAGAGTCTCTTGGAGATATCCGCCAACGAGGAGATTGCTACGGTTGTGAGCCTCAAAGAGTTCAACGACGATACATTTGTGTTTATGGCGACGGCGCGGGGCGTGGCAAAGAAGGTGCGCACCGGAGATTTTGCGAACGCACGCCGTCGCGGCATCGTGGCAATCAAGATGGATGAAGGCGATCGCTTGGTACAGGGGCTTCTGACCGGCGGGAACGACGAGGTAATGCTCGTAACGCGGCGCGGTCAAGGACTACGGTGTGCCGAGGAAGAGGTGCGCCCCATGGGCCGGGCTACCCGAGGCGTGCAAGGGATCAGGCTGGGCGTCGGGGACGAGCTCGCCGGGGCGGTGCGCGTGGAGCCGGAAGCGATGCTGTTTCTGTTGAGCCAGTTTGGGTACGGGAAACGGTTGAGCTTTGACGACGTGACTCCGCACGGACGTGGAACAAAGGGACAGATTGTCTTCGGGGTGAACGAGCGGAGCGGAGAAGTAGTGGGCGTGTTGCCGGCTCGGAGCGGGGACGAGATCGTAGCTATGGCCAGCACCGGGAAGTCGGTGAAGGTTAGAATAGATGACGTGCCACGTTACGGCCGGCAAGCCACGGGTGTGCGGGTTGTCGGGATCGAGAAACCGGACTATGTGGTCGGAGCCGACCGGGCCGCTTCGGGAAACTCCGACGAGTGAGGTTCGGGAGCGGAGGGCAGTGTTTCACGTGAAACACTCGCGGGAAGAAGAATCTGAGCTCTATCAACTGCCGGCGGCCGCGGCGGCTGAGACTGAAGCGAAAGGCTCGCGGTTCATCGCCAGGATCGTACCGGCGGATTCCCGGCAAGCGGTGCGGGAGTTCCTTGCGGCCGAGCGTGCGCGGTTTCCCGACGCGACGCATATCGCTTACGCCTATATCATCGGGCCTCACGCCTCACAAGAGAGCGGAATAAGTGACGACGGTGAGCCGCAGGGTACTGCCGGGCGGCCGATTTACGATGCGCTGTTCTACTCGTCCGTTACAAACGTGCTTGGTATGGTAACGCGCTACTTCGGCGGGACCAAGCTGGGCACCGGCGGGCTCGTTCGGGCC
>PWGF01000305.1 GCA_003554375.1 Spirochaetaceae bacterium | reverse complement strand
GTTGAGCGATCGAGTCCTAGACGCTCCGACAGCGCGCTCCGTGTCAGCCCCGGCTCCTCTCGGAGAACCCGCAAGACGAGCGCGCGGTTCGCCGCTCGCTGAAAAGACTTCGCACCCGTCGCCATTGCATCCTCCCTTACCGGTTCTCCGCAACACGGCGTAGCTCACGTGAGTGGCGCGAGAACTCGTCGAGCGACATCTCGCGCAGGAACACAAATCCGCGCGTTGCCCGTATCAACGCGCTGGGGTGCTCGTAGAAGAACTCGCGCCCCAAGCACGTAGCGAGCTTTTCATACTGCTCCACCTGAATCTGCTGCGCAAGCTCGGAGAACGGGCCGTCGTGCTCATAGCTCGGGAAGGAGGCGTCTTTCTGCGAGATATAGGTCGACATAAAGGCGTGGTGTTGGAGCGTGAGCATGTTCAGAGAAACCGGCACGAAGACATCCACCTCAGCCGGATGGAACCGGTACCAGATATTCCGGTAGCCCAGCACCCGGAGGTCGTCGCGCCCGGTCTCTTCGGAGTAGAGCTTGAGTCCCGCCGAGACGGCTTGCATCACCTTATAGTGCGTGTCCGGGCCGCTTGCTTCCGGATCAAAGGCAACGCTGACCACATCCGGACGAACGCGATGCAGAAGATCACGAACCGGCATCGCATCGCGCTCAATGGTCGGTTCTTCGGTGAAGATCTCACCTTTGTAGAATGCGAGCCGGAGGTTCTCTACTGCCTCCTGGTTCCATCCGAAGAACCCCCACAGGCAGGCCGACTCCCACTCTCGAAACATCCCCTTGAGTCGCTGAATATGCGCCAGATCTTTCTTTCCCGGATACTGAGTCTCGAAGTAGTTGGTGAGCTCACGAACTCGCTCGAGCAGCTCGTCGATATCCTCCTCTTCGAAGATCTCGACAAGGCACCGGAAGAACCGCCTTAGTGTGCCTTCGTTTTGGAGCTCCTCGGAGTTCGCAGCCAAGCCGTCCAGGTAGGTCCATACATCGTGGTCGCGAAACCGCCTGTCGCTGAAGTAATCTTGATCAAGAAGTTCAGCAAAGTGGGCGCGGTTTTTCATCAGCGCGTGCTGCATTTTGCGGCACAACGTCAGCGCGTACTGGTTGGTTACCGCGTTGAACCCGCTGGTCATAGTAGCGAAATAGTGGTAGTTGCTGTGCTCGCGAATGTGGCGCACAACACTCGGCAGATATCCCAGCATGACATCGTCATGGTGCGGCTCCGTATGCAGAAACCGGGTGTTTTGCCGAACCTTCATCCCTGCTTCGATCTTTGCGCGGATCGAGTCTGACGTGCACCGATTGAGCTCTGCGGCGGGTTGCTTGGTCCTGTTCAGAAGTATCCGCCCGAACTCATCGTTCTTGTAGTCCGCCTCCCTGAGATCGACGATCCGTTTGCCGAGCCCGAAGGCCAATTCGATTACCCGTAGCTCGATGTCGCGAGGGCTGAGCTCCTTCTTCTCCTGGAAGCCCAGAAGGTTGCGCTTGCGGAGTCCGCACGCCGCCCCCTCGGTGAGATAGAAGCGCGCATTCGGCAGGTCGCGAAGCGCGCTTGCCGGAATCTTCACGTGCCGCTCTCCCTCTACGGCGTCGGCAACCACCTGCTTCTTGCTCTCGCCGGCGGCCATGATGATGGCAACCGCATTAGGGTTGTACGTGATCGTCTCCAGCCCGATCGTAACAACCAATCGATCCTTCGCTACTTCGATTCCGCCTAGGTCGGTAGCCGCCGCCGCCTGCGTCTCGTAGTTCACGCGTGTGAGACGAGTGGAGGTATGGGGATTCTCACCCCGCACATTGAACCCGATGTGCCCATCGGGGCCAATGCCGCCCAGAAAGAATCCAATGCCGCCCATTTCGCGGATCTTCTCCTCGTACTCTACACACCATTGGTCTACATGGCGTATAGCTTCCTGCTCACGACGCTCGCGCTCGGTTTTCGCGACCCGATAGCGAAGGTCGAGATCGACTCGTCCGCTTGCCCAGAACTCTTCCAGCGATTCCCCGCCAGGCAAACCAATGTCCTCGCAGTTGATGAGAAGCGCACGCTCCGGATCCAACCCGAACTCTTCGAAATAGTACCGACGCACATAGTTGTAGAAGCTGTTGTGATGGCGCGGGTTAATCGGGTAGAACTCGTCGATCTGCACGAATCGTAGCCCGGAAAGGTCGGGCTTCCGTCCGGAATCGACGCCCCACTCCGAGAGCTCATTGCGGATATCCTTGGTGTCCCAGTGGTCGAGAAATCGCCGCACCTCCTTTATGAAGTACTCCGGAGTTCTGCCGGTGGGCAACGACATCACGCCCTCCGGGTTCTCCTGGACCCACTCCAGAAAGCGCAGCGCAGTCATCTTGCCCAGAGCCGGGAAGTTATCTACCACAAACACATCGATGTTCTCATACCCCGAATACCGGGGCTCACGACCGCTCCGCTTGAGAACCGTAGCCTCCACGCCGGACACCGTACTCTTTGACTTCATGCCGTTCTCTCCTCCCTCTTGGCTGGACTCTGCTCCATCCCTCTCATAGTCACCCCGTGCTCGGGTATCCCGAGTCACCGGCCGGCAGCCGTCTCTCTTCCCACCCTTCGGCTGGTCAACCGACCGGTCGCGCTGCTCCTGGACCTTGTGCTGCTCCTGAACCGCGAGCCCAAAAGCGTTTGCTATATTTGATTTAATAAATCAAATAAATTACTTACATTGTAGCTCCCATCTCGGTGTCGGTCAAGAGCCTTTCCGGCAGACGACACAGGAAACGCAGTTGGACAACCCGTTTGGAAGCGCGGCGGGGAGCGGACGGTCGTGGGCCTTGCCGCGGCCCGTGGTGGTATCGTGAAGCGGATGAGTATTCGCTTCAGCGGCTTTCGGCCGCCGTCGTCGAAACGTACTGATCCAACTGCATTTGCCCTGCGGCAGAAGATCCCGACTCCTCGGATTCGGCTCGAGATCACTGGAACAACGACAGGCTTCGACGCGCAAGCGCCGACAATCCTTGCCTCACGACCTTAGAGATACGGAGCTGCCAATCGCGCAAGCCCATCCCGAAGCCGCACAGGGAAAGACCGCCGGTCCACCTGTTTCAGTGTCAGGCGCCGCGCATGACGGATCCGCTCGTCCACCGTCTCGATCAGGCGCTCGGCCAATTCCTGATCGTAACACTCCATGCCGAGCTCGAAGTTCAGCCGCAGGCTTCGCGGGTCCCAATTCGACGACCCGATAATGCTGAGCGCTTCGTCGACCACCATGATCTTGCTGTGATCGAACGGTGGAGCGCTCATCCACACTCTGCACCCCCATTCCAGCAGCTGCCACATCTGCGCCATCGACGCCCACGCGACCATCTTGAGGTTGTTCACGGAGGGCACGACGATGTCCACGCTGATTCCCCGCAGTGCGCAGGTATTCAAGGCAGCAATAAGCGTGGCATCCGGAAGAAAGTATGGAGTCACGATGCGGACCGAATGGCGTGCGACGCCCAACGCCCCGTGGAAGCCAAGTCTCATACGGTCCAGATGGTGGTCGGGCCCGTCCGGGATAGTCCGGGCGGTCACCCGCCCCGTCGATGCTTGCGGTGGAGGAAACCAAGCTTCTCCGGACAGCCTCTCGCCGGTCGTGAATTGCCAATCTTCGACGAACGTTGCCTGCAGCTCCTGCACGACCGGCCCCTCGACCCGAAAATGGGTATCTCTCGTCGGGAAAGCAGGTCTCTCGCCGCACAGATGGTGCTCGCGGATGTTCATTCCTCCGGTAAACCCGAGCGTCCCATCGACAACCATGATCTTCCTGTGATTTCGGAGGTTGAAGTACGGCGTAGCCCACGGACGAATCGCCGGCATGAACCGTGCCGCCGAAACCCCCGCCGCGCGAAGCTTCTGAGTGACCGGCGGCATCGAGTACCGCAACCCCACATCGTCCACCAACACACGGATCTCTACTCCCCGTTTCGCTGCGTCGGCAAGCGCCCGGACAAATCGTTCCCCCGCGGCGTCATTGGAGAATATGTAGACAAGCAGGCTAATCGACCGCTTGGCTCCGCGGATTGCCTCCAGCATCGACGGATATGCCTGATCTCCATCAAAGAGAGGCTCAACACGATTCGCCTTCACCAGCGTCAAGTCGGTCAATCGCTCCACGAGGCGAGCCATCTCGACCAGATGGCCTCGCTCAGCCGGCAGCAGCTGAGTCAGCTCCTCGGGTGAACAGGAAAACTCCGCCAAGGAAGGGAGATGCTGGAGCTCGCTTCCTCGAGCCCCCGCAACTCGACGCCGAACGCGGTTGATTCCAAGCAAGATATAGAGCACGGCCCCGACTACCGGAGCCAACCAAATGAGCCCAACCCACGCCACCGCCGCTCGTGAGTCGCGTTTATACAGCACCGCATGAGCCGATGTCCCAATCGACAGTGCCAACCCGGCTCCTGCCGTAAGATGGGGCCAGACAGCTCGCAACAAATCCAGCATGGTTTCCGTTTATACTCCCGATCGTGAGGCACCGATTGCTGGTACCGGCTCCGTGGGGCTTGGCGCGATCATCTGGTGCCTTTTCAGGCACCTGCCGGCTGCACCTCTGCACCCTATACGAGGACCGACAATCCTCGCTTCACACTCCATGCCTTGCAGGCGCGCGCCGTTCGCGGAGCATTCCCGGCCTACGCTTCCGAGGTCCAGTTCGATACTATATACTCCACAGATGGGCTCCCCCGCTACAGATGGGCTACCCCCGGTCCTATCTTCCACCGCAAACTAGCCCGCCCCGCAGAACGGACCAAGTTTTACGGAGCCCACTTCTCGAAATGGACGACCTCCTCCAGAGCCTTACGGGAACGCTCGGAGTGCTCGAGCTCCCGGTGTTTCCGGTTGAGCACCGACTCATCGCCGGGATAACCGACGGCAACGATGGTCACAAGCCGGTAGCCGTCCGTGATCCCAAACTCCTCTCGAAGCTTGGCCGCATCGAAGCCCGCCATCGGGTGCGCAAACAGCCCTTCCGCTTCAGCCTGCGCCAGAAGGCCCATAACCGCCATCCCGGTATCGAACTCGGCATACTGGCGATCGTCACTCACCTGACAGTCCAACTCCGGGTGAGTAATCACAAGGACAATCGCCGGAGCGTGTTTAGCCCAGTAATTGCCGCCGCTGAGCTGCCGATGGACCTTGTCCAACGCGTCCCGACTTTGAGCGACGACAAAACGCCACGGCTGCTTATTCGAGCAGGAAGGCGCAAGCGTCGCCGCAGTCAGCATGCGACGCATTACCTCCTCCGGAATCGGTTCCGCGGACATGGCTCGTTTCGAGCGTCTGGTTTGCAGTACTGAAAGAATCTCACTCATAAGACGTTTACTATAACAGGGAAACCCCAGATTTGCACGCCTGCGGAAACCGTGCCCCAGGGCACACGCAGTTGGACAACCCGCCTGGGAGCGCCGCGGCAACCGGCGGGCCGACATCCGGCCGCTACCGCCCTCGGAAGCCGCGTCTCACCTCGAAACTGTGATTGCAAACGTTTGCGGTCCGTGGTAGAGTGGGCTTCTGGAGCGCGGCACCACATTGACACGAAGCGGTATTCCGCGTCCGCAGCGGTCATGAATCACAAGACTATCAAAGACGTCGCACAAGCAGCCGGAGTCTCCTACTCTACCGTTTCCCGCGCCCTCAACCGTAGGCCCGGCGTAAACGAGGAGACGCGCCGTCGCGTTCTGCAAGCGGCTGAAGCTCTCGGCTACCGCCCTCATGGCCCCGCACGCAGCTTGATCAACAGGAAGACGCAGATTATCGGTCTCCTGATCCCCGATATTACCAACCCGTTCTTCCCCGAGCTTGCGCGCGCCATCGAAGAACAAGCGCAAGATTGCGGCTACAGTCTCATGCTCTGCAATACCGGCTGGAACAGCCGAAAAGAGCTGGATTTCCTCACGCTTCTCACCGAGCGCCGAGTAGACGGCCTCATCATCGCACCGTCCGGCTACCCGCCCGATGAGCTCGACGCGCACGTCGTAGACTCCGGGCTCCCGGTGGTCTACGTGAGTCACGCTCCACCGATGACCGTCCAACCGTATGTGGTTATTGACGACGTGTGGGGTGGAATGCTCGCCACCGAGCATCTCATTGCACAGGGAATCCGCACCATCGGCTTCATCGGCTCCTCGGACGAGTCCATAAGCGTACAGAAGCGCCTGAGCGGATTCCACAAAGCATGTGCCCGTCATGGCATCCCGGAAGAGCAGCGAACAGTCATCCTCGAAAGCTTCCGGCATCTTTCGAGCGCCGACGTACTGAAGCGGCTCGTGGCCGAGCGCTCCTGCCCGCAAGCGCTCTTCATAGAAAACGACGTCTTGGCACTGGATATCGTGGAGGAGGCGCGGGCAATGGGTCTGCGCATTCCTAAAGACCTTGCTGTCGTTGGTTTTGACGACATTCCCGTTGCGCGCATGCGCCACCTCTCACTCAGCACCGTGGCGCAACCGAAGCGGGAGATGGGACATATCGCCTTCGATCTACTCCGAGACGAGATCGAACGTATCCATGCTGCGCCCAGGAAGACGCGCTCGCCCTCCGGCAAACCCACTCGCGGGGTGAAAGAAGGGACTCAATCGGCAATGAGCGCTTCCGGAGGCTCGGATAAGGCATCGGACAAGGCGGTCAACGACGCGGAAACTATTGCACCGGAACAGAGTGAGTCGGCTGGTTCCTGGCCCGACGACGCTCGTCCACGACAGATTGTGCTCCAACCGACGCTCGTACCCCGACGAACAAGCGTCAGGTTGTGCAACGAGACATAGCGTCCGCGGAGCCGGCGCTGCGCGGAAGCCATGGATGGCGATCCTTACCTGAGAAAGGAGGTGTGGGTCAAACAAAGGAAGTGCCGGGCCACAGAGAAGCCCGCAGCAGGACACCGTTGTCCAGCAGGGACGCTCTAACGCTTTGAGCGACGGGCGTCAGACCATGATGGAGAGGTCGGTATGACCTCGACCGCAAACGTTTGCGAACCGCCAAATCTTCCACGCTGAGTTGAGCACAAGCCAAGGGGAGGCGGGATCGCTATTCGAAGGAGGACCGTATGGCAGAGTCAATGAAGGCAGTTCGCCTCTATGCGGACTGGGACCCGAAGCCTGAGTACAGCCTCGGGCCCAAGGACATCGAACGACGTCAGACCTATTTAGGAAGCCTTGTCTGGCGCAACCCACAGCTGAAGATCGAGAACGTTCCCGTGCCGGAGGCGGGACCGGGGGAGGTCGTAATCGAGGTGAAGCAGGTCGGGATCTGTGGCAGCGACGTGCATATGGCACAACCGGACGACGACGGCTACATCTGGTACCCCGGTCTCACCGGATTCCCTTGCACGTTGGGCCACGAGCTCTCCGGCGTCATCGCAGACGCAGGTCCCGGAACCTTCAATAAGTCGACGGGCAAGGCGTACCAACCGAGCGATGCCGTCTGCGTTGAAGAGATGGCGTGGTGCGGTGTCTGTCGTCCCTGTGCCGACGGATGGCCGAATCACTGTGAGCAGCTCGACGAAATCGGGTTCAATATCGACGGTGGGTTCGCCAAGTACATAAAGGTCCCCGCTAAGCTCTGCTGGCCTCTTGATCCTCTCCGGGAGCACTACAGCGAGGAGGACGTGTTCCGCCTCGGCAGCATGGTGGAGCCGACCAGCGTCGCCTACAATGCGCTCATCGAGCGCGGCGGCGGGATCCGCCCTGGAGATAACGCCGTGATCCTCGGAGGCGGACCGATAGGCATGGCCGGCATCGCAGTCATGAAGAAAGCCGGCGCCGCCAAGGTGATCCTCTCCGAACCTGCTGCCGGTCGGCGTGAGTTGGGCCGGCGCATGGGTGCCGATGCCACGATTGATCCCACCCAAGAGAGCTTCTCCGAGCGCGTGCTCGAAATCACTCGGGGGCACGGTGCGCAGCTCTATCTCGAGGCCACTGGGCTTCCGACTGTGGTGTTCCCGGACATCGAGCAGACGATATGGAAGGGAGCTGCTCTCAACAGCACCGTAGTGGTGGTGGCCCGAGCAGAGGCCAAAATCCCCGTTACCGGTGAGGTGTTCCAAGTCCGTCGCGCGCACATCGTAGGTGCGCAGGGGCACTCCGGTCACGGTACGTTCCCGCGGGTGATCGACTGCATGGCCTCCGGCATGAACGTGCTTCCCATGATGACGAAGGAGATACCGTTAACCGAGGTTCCGGAAAATATCGTGGAGCTTCGGACCAACCGGGAGGAGTGCAAGATTAGCTGCTACCGCCCGGGCAACGCGTAAGGCTGCTTGAAATGGCGTGGCGGTGGCCGGGGAGCTCAGAAGGCTCGGCGTATATTGTTGGAGGGCCGGCGAACCGATGCCGAGGCTGCACCGCCAACCTCTGCGCCCCTCCGGCTGCCGTACCGTGCTGAGTTTCAGCCTCTATTCGGCTCGAACCGTGTAGCCCGGGATGACCGGTACGAGCAGGTGGACGCCCCATATTCGCAGTTGACAAGGAGGACCCAATGGTCAAAGGCAACATGAAATACATGCAGACCGACCATCCGATGATCACGTTCGAGGATACATCCGTCGGTCGGCTCAAGAAGGAGATCTTCGATGCTCCGATGTCGAAGATCGATGAGATTCTGGCCGAGTACGAGATTCCCTCCCCCTCGGAGCTCGGAAAGGCGGGTTGTTACATCCAGACCACGCCCCGCGCACATCTCGTCGAAAAGCGACGGAAAAACGACATCGTTCTGGTTCCACTCGGAACGACGGAGAATCACGGAGACCATGCCAACAGCGGTCTAGACAACTTCATGGTGACGCAGATCGCCGAAGGGATCCGTCGCTACACGGCAAAGCAAGGATACGAGGTCGCGCTCGCTCACAATCCGCTTACCTACGGCGGTCATCCGTACCACCATATCGGTATGCCCGGCACTATCCAGTTGCCGCAAGAAGTTGTAGTCGAGACGCTTATTTACGTAATGCTCGGGCTCTGGAACGATGGATTCCGGAAAATCATCATGATCAACAACCACGGACAGCTGTGGATGCTGGAGAATGCAATCCAGGAGTTCTGCAAGCGATTCATGCTACCCGGCATTTTCCGGGTGATGGACTGGCACCGTGCCGTACGAGAGTTCTTCATACCGGTGGATCGCGAAGACGGACTCGACACCACCTTCGTACACGCCGACGAGAGCGAAACTGCTGTTGCACAGCTCCTCTTCGGCGACATGGTAGACATGGATCACGTCGTCGATTCGTGGGGAGAGGCTTACCTGCCCGATGGCCACTTCGACAAGTCGGTCGATCCATGGCGCCGGCCCCACAAATGGTCGGAAGGCGAAGGCCATTTCGCTATTGAGCTCAGAAGCACGCCGGAAGGCGTGGTCGGAACCCCGTCGGTGGCGACGCCGGAAAAGGCCAAACGTCCAATTGCAGCGATCCTGCGTTACTTAACGCTTGTAATCGACGAGATCTTGGAAGCGTTCCCGCCGGGCAAGCTTCCTCCGATCGAGAAGACCACGCTCCGCGACCCGAAAGAGCTGGAACCGTTCCTGAAGGAACCGGGAAGCCCGGGCTGGAAGTCGGTCTACGAGCTTCCCAAGATCGGCCCGTTCGACAAGGCATAGGCCCGGCCGGCCTGCGCCACCCCAGGGCGGAGCCGGGCGTTGACAACACCAGGTTCTCCCCGGCACCTGGTGGCCCGGCTACGCAGGCACAGCGGCCGGCTCCCGGCAGCCGACGGCCCGGCCCTTCCCGCCGCGCCGCGCCGCGCCGTGCCGTGCCGCGGTGGCGGCGCCGGCGGGAAAGCCGGTGTCCCCGCGGTGGCGGCGCCGCGGTGGCGGTGGCGGCGCCGGGTCGGGTGGCGACGCAACGGTTCAACCAACAAGCTGGGAGAAGGAGGCACTATGGACCCGGAGTTCCCGTATCCGCTAGCGTTTCAGACTACGCTTCCCGATGACTTCAAAGAGAATCGAGACTTCAGGAGTCGCCTGAGCGGTTTCTCGAGGGCCGGCCTATGGGGACTCGAGCTTAATATCTCAGCCCCGGAGCGAGTTCAGTTCTCGCGCGTGGAGCAAACCCTCCGCGAGCATGGGCTAGAGCTGTCGATGTTCGCCTCCGGTCTTACGGCGAAACTCAGCGACCTCTCGCTGTCCGCCACAGAGGAGCCTGCACGACGGAGAGCGGTGGAAGCATGCCGCAGATTCCTGGCGTGGCCCGAGCGGGACGACGTCGGTGTTATAGCCGGCTTCCTCAAGGGGATCGACCGTTCCGATCCGACACGAGCTCGCGACCAGCTACGCCGTTCGCTGGACGAGCTTGCGCCGGTGGCCGAACGCGAACAAACCCCCTTCATCTTGGAGGCCACCAATCGACACGAGACGCCCGTAGCACACTCGATCCGGGATGCGCGCGATCTGGTAGCCCCCTACCCGGCCAAGTGGATGAGGATTCTACCGGACACGTTTCACATGAACATCGAAGAAGCCGACTTGGCGAAAGCGCTAAAGGATTGTGTAGAGCGCTTCAGCTCAGTGCACTTCTCGGAGAATAACCGTTGTCTTCCCGGCTTCGGCGACTTCGACTTCGCGCGAATACTTTGCTCTCTCTGTCGAATCGGGTACAGCGGACGGATCGGGCTTGAGGGGAACCTTTGCGAGGACGAGGTAACCGACGTGGGGCGAGCCGTGGAATACCTTCGCTCGATATGGGCCGACATTCAGGACTCGCCGGAGAGCTCCCCCCCGCGGTAGGCCCCTCCGTGCGATCCTCTACGTAAGGCCGGGTCGTAAGACCGGGGCGTAGCGTCGGAGGCCTGAACCTTGGTGGTAAGGCCGGGTCCGAATGACACAACGGGTGACCGGCTTCGAGAACGGCAACGGCGACCCGAAGATGGCACGACAATGGAAGGAGGAGAGAACATGCAAGAGGAAGGGATCCGAATTGGATTGATTGGAGCAGGGAGAATCGGAGCGCTCCACGCCGGGTTGATTTCCACCCGCGTGCCCGGCGCGCGAATTATCGCAGTGAGTGACGTCGTGGCGGACGCCGCGCACGCGGTGGCTACTGAACACGCAATCCCGGTGGTGGAGGATGACGCGACTCGTGTGATCGGCCGGAATGACGTCGATGCCGTCCTGATCTGCTCGGCAACAAGCGTCCACGAAGAACAGGTAGTAGCTGCGGCAAAGGCCGGCAAGGCCGTCTTCTGCGAGAAACCGCTTGCATTCGATCTGCCCTCGATTGATCGAATGGCGGAGGCGGTCGAGAAGCACAACGTCCCGCTCCAGGTCGGTTTCAACCGGCGATTCGATCCCGTGTTCTCGCGAGTGCAACGAGGAATCGCCAACGGCGAGGTCGGCGAGCTTCATACGCTTCGGATCATCAGCCGTGACCCGGAGCCACCTCCCATCGAGTACGTTCGCAATTCCGGCGGCCTCTTCGTTGACATGACAATCCACGACTTCGATATGGTACGTTTCCTCACCGGTGCGGAGGTCGAGGAAGTCTACACCGTCGCGGACTGCCGCGTAGATCCGGCTATCGACGAAGTCGGTGACGTCGACACGGCAATTATAATGCTCCGATTCACCAACCGTGTCATGGCTACGATCGAAAACTCGCGGAGGGCCACCTTCGGATACGACCAGCGCGTGGAAGCGTTCGGCTCGGAAGGCGCTATATCGACGGACAACGTCTATCCAAATACCGCGACGGTTTCGACCGGAGAGTCCGTTCGACGTGACCTTCCCCTCCACTTCTTCTTGGAGCGCTACACGGATTCGTACGTTGCCGAGCTATCGGCCTTCGTGTATGCGGTCGCACAGGGCCACCCGACGCCTGTTTCCGTCTTTGACGGGCGCGCGCCGCTCGTTCTCGGAGAAGCCGCGCACCGCTCCCACCGCGAGAAGCGTCCGGTCCGTCTGGAAGAGATCGACGCGTAGACCGGGGGAGCCCAAGACTTCCTGAGCACCTCGGCGCGTCGGCCGGCCCCGGCGCGCCGAAGGGGATACGCAGGACAAACGTAGTTGAACGGTACGGCTCTATGTCGACGGCGGAAAGGCGGTAAAACGCGCACTGCTCCCTTCTCACCACGCCGGCACGCCCCGCAGGCAAGCGCCAAGGGAAGGCACTCGCCGCCGCGCTTCCGGATGCAGTATCCGACTGCATTTGCCCAGACGTAGTGAGAGCCGACCGTTGCCGTAAGCACGAAGAAGCTCTATCATGCTCCACCACTATGGCCGATTCTTCGACCGGCGACAGAAGCACGAGAGAAAACAAGCTGATGGGGGAGCTCACCTGCGATCCCGAGCCGGGAGGAGAGCTTCCGCCTTCGACGCAAGACCAAAAGGCTACAAGCTCCCAAATCGCGACTACAGACAAGACCAAAGCAACCGGTAGAAGAGAGCCGGACGACACCGTTGATGCGTCTGCCGCCGGCGAGACCGGCTCGACGGACAAGCAAAGATCCGGACGAGTCTCCGTCCTTCACATGATGTTCTTCTTTGCCTTCGGGGGAAGCATCCCCTTCTTCACTGTCTATCTACGGCATGTTCTGATATTCCCGGACGGTACTCCGGCGACCTATCTTATCGGACTAACGATCTTCTTGTTGAACGGAGTTGGGGTCTTGGCCACTCCGATTGCAGGGTACATTTCCGACAGATTCCGGCTGGAGAGCGGCATTTTGGCCATATGTGCGCTCGTCGTTTCGCTGGGTACTGTGGCTCTGGCCGTCCCAGGGTTCCACGGAGCGTTACCGCTTGGTACGACGATACTGATTGTGATCCCGGCCGCACTCGTATTTGGCTTTTTCGAGCGGCCCATGGTACCGCTCATCAATACCGAGACACTCAACTACTTACACTGGCGCTACGCCGATAGTTCGGGCTATGGCCGGTTTCGGCGTCTGGGCTCAGCTGCCTTCGTGGTTTCGACCACGCTGGCCGGACTCCTCATGGCCACCACCGGACAAGTCGCCATGCCACTTGCCATGTCCGCCGTCGGCTTCTTCATCCTTGCAATATTGGCAAGCAGGGGGGTGCCGGCGAAGCTGCAGCGTGTCCGTATCCCTTGGGAGCATCTGAAGGGAGATAGGCTGTTCCAGCGATTTCTCGTCTTCGCATTTCTGGTCTCGCTCGGCATGAACAGTGCATTCGTCTTCACCGGCTTCTTCCTGGACGAAATCCAGGCCGGCTTCCTGATCCTAGGTCTGGTGCTGGCAGTGTCGGCCGTGCTGGAAGTGCCGGTCATGGCTCGCTCGCAGCGGATCCTTTCACGGCTCGGTGCCAAACGGATGATTCTGGCCGGAGTTGCATCGCAGGTAATCAAGGTTGTTCTGTTCGCCACGCTCGCCGGCACCGAGCTACCGTGGCTTCTCGTCCCGGTGAGCTTCCTCCACGGGATAGGATTCGGATTGATCTACACCGGCATCATCGCCTTCGTCGATAGCCGAGCCCATCGCGACATGCGTGCTACCTACCAGAACTTGTTTCACTTGGCATGGGGATCAGCCGTAGCCGTCGGCGGGCCGTTCGCATCATTCATCATCGGCCTGTGGAACAGCGTGGTCTTCATGGTCATATGTGGAGCGTTGCTCGCGCTTACCGGCGTCTATCTCATGGTATTCGTCCGTCCACCTGCGCAACCAGCGTCCGGCTAACTCTACCGGTTGCAGGCGGAGATCCACAGACGCTTGACCCGGAGCCCCGTCGGCGCCAATAGTGACGGCGTGCCTCTCGATACTCTCGATGCCGACAGCATAGCCGGAGATCCGGAGATCCGACAGCACCTCGTGAAGGCTGCCACAGAAGCCGGCAGGAATAGCCTCCGCCTTGCCCAGGACCCAGCCCCGGAGCTCTACCGGAAGGAGGACCTCACTCCATTAACCCGGGCGGACCTGGAGGCCGACGCGATTATCGGGCGCTATCTTCGGGAGCTGTCGCTGGGCATCCCCGTAATAAGCGAGGAACAACCGGCGCCGGCCCAAGAAAGTGTCAGGCAGGCAACCTGCTATTTCCTAATAGACCCTTTGGACGGTACTCGCGGCTTCCTCGAAGGGACCGGCGAGTTCACTGTTAACATTGCGCTCATCGCCGACTCCGCCCCGGTCCTGGGAATCGTCTATGTCCCTGCGGAGGATACCGCCTACGTAGGTGGCCCCCGGCTCGGCAGCCATAGGATACGGTTGAGCGGGCAAGACACGCTCCGAGTTTCCGAAGCCCCCTCGATTCCTCTCGAAGAGCTCCCTTTTCCGCCGGACAGCAGTTTCTCTCCCTCTCTCGCACCGTCAACAAATCCTCCTCTGCTTCGCGTCGTGGCCAGCCGCCACAATCTGGACAACGAGACTCTCGCGTGGCTCGAGCTCAAGAGGAGCGAGCTGCAAGTTGAAATCGAGCTCATACAGGCCGGGAGCGGGGCCAAGTTCTGCCGAATTGCCGAAGGGACTGCCCACTGTTACCCACGCTTTGCTCCGTGCATGGCGTGGGATGTCGGAGCGGGGCAGGCAATCGTTACCGGCGCAGGCGGCAGCGTGCTGGATGCGCAAACGGGTGCTTCTCTCTCGTTTGACCCAAGCGACCTTCGCGCGCGCCCCTTTGTAGCGTGGTCGCCCCACGCCATTCGCCGTCAGCGGTAGGTACCTTCTTGTCATGGGTACGGGCCAAAGGGCGCCCGGTCACAAACCCGTGCCCGTCAGTGCAGTCACGCAGCACAGTTCCAAAATGCAGTCAGTCGGCGCAGTCCACCGGTGCGGTCGATCAGTACGCCTCGATCTGCCGGAACTCCAGCCTTCCCTGCCCACTGGTGAGCGGCGAGAAGGTGATGTTGTCGATCAACGCCCGGTCAAACGGCTGGTCGTCGTCCGGATCGACACCTTCCGGCTGCCAATCTCCGCGAACCTCGAAATTGTCGATAGCGACTTCCAGAGTCTGCCAGTCCTCAGAGTCGTCTACGAAGTGACTCTGAAAATGGACCTGCTGGGCGTCCTGAATCTCAAACCGTACGTCGTGCCCAGTGGCCTCTCCGCGATACTCGATACGGAGCCCCTCGATGTCGTAGATATCCTTTTCAATGGCGATCACGAGGCCGAGCCATCCGCCGGAGCGCAGCCTGTAATCCATCGAGAGGACCTCGTCTTCGACCTGGTAGTCGACGTCGGAGCCGCCGTCGCTAAACGTACTGAGCTCCTGTTCATCGAGATAGGCTTCGATGATGCCCGGCTCGAGCGACCCTACTTCGATATCTTCTTCAGGCTCCGGCTCGACGATCTCCTCTTCCTCGGTGAAGGCAAAGTACGAAAGAGCGAATACCACGGGCGCCGTATAGTCGATGGCATACTCGTTGGTAGCCCAGGAGCCGTGCAGATCCAGATACGCCTCGGCAGGCGGCGGATCCTCTTCCTCCAGGAACGAATCCAGAAGCGGATCACCTCCCTGGTTGTTTGGCCCGCCGACCAGGAGCCCCGGAACCTCGACACCGGTTCCCGCGGAGATGCGGTGATGGGGGTTCGCGGGCGAACGGTCACCAATGCCGGTCAGATAGCTGTAGGAGTTGGCATTCCGGCCGAAGATGTATGCGATCTGATCCAAAGCCGCCTCGACGTAATCCACGTTCTCCTCGAGAGCATGGGCTTTGAGCAGCAGATTCCCGCGACCGACCGCGCCTTTGGCGGACGACCAGTAGTACTCGTCTGCTTCAAGCGTCACGTTGTACCCGTCGGCCTGGACTTGCTCGTAGACTTCCTCGGCTCCCGCGAGAATCGCGTGCCGGGCCCGCTCCCGGCGCTCTTCGTTCGCCGCCGGAGCATTCACGTAGGCCCAATGGCCGAAGAGCAACGCGTCGGCCCAGCTGATATACGTGCTCGGCTCATCGAGGAGCTCATCCAGAGAGTCGTTGTTTGCGATGTACTCGTCGTAGCGCTCGTCTCCGGTCGTACGCAGGAGCTCGGCGGCAGCCCAGAGCCGCTCTTCGCTGTCCTCGTGTTTGTCGTACGGTCCCGAGCCCTGGTCTTGGCCCTCGTCGTACCGGAACTCCGGCTCCGGATTCTCCTCCAGGTAATCGAACGCAAGCTCCGCCGCGTGTAGGAGCTCGTCGGCAAACTCCTGGTCATAGTCCTCGTACAGCCGCGCCGCCATGGCCGTCGCGCCGGCAAATCCGGCGGTGCCAAAGGTGGACTTTCCGAACACGTAGCGGGTCTGAGTATCGTCCTCAGGCAGCGTGGCGTCGGGCGGCCACCGGAGACCGGAGTTCTTATGGTAGACCGCTCCGTCGGGCCGTTGCATCTTGAGCATCCACTCCAAGTTGAAGCGAGCTTCCTCAAGCATATCCGGCGCCCCCTCCATGACCGGCTCCACGCCGGCCGGGAACGCGAGTTGCCCTTCGTAGAACTCATCCGGATTCCACTCGTACGCCAGAAGAAGCTGGCCTACCGTCACATTGGACGGTGGGATATACATCCCGAAATCCCCGGCGTCGTACCAGCCGCCAAGCACGTCCAGCGTATCTCCCTCCTCGTGAAACTCGTCACTGAAGAACATCTCCGCTTCGGCATCCTGATGGTGCCCGCCTTCGAGCTCCAGCCCGGTGATGGGGTCACGGAAGCTGGTTGCCGATCGTTGCAGCGTATAGGAGCGGCTGGTCACGAACAGCGCGTCGTGATATACGTCCTCGCTAATATCGAACCACAAGGAGCTACCCAGCCCAGGTACATCCACCCGATAGCGTCCGGGCTCCTCCAGACCGCTGAAATCAGCATGCTGCACCACGTCTTGGGAGTTCGGATCGGTCACCGGCTCCCCGAGCTCTCCTTCATACACGACCTCGTCAGTGCGCACGTTCCGCACCAGGAACTCATCGAACGGCTGGGCTTCGTCCTCGATGACGACCACCGCAAGCTTCTCTCTTGCCGGTAGATAGCCAACCTGACTTACCCGAACCGGCTCGAGTCCTTCCACGACGGGATCTACCGCTACTTCTTCCGGCTCTTCCAGTTCTTCCGGCTTCTCCGTTTCCGTCGGTTCCTCCGGTTCGACGGCTTCCTCTGCCGGCTCCTCCTGTGTCCCCATCGCCGCAAGCGAAAACGGCAGGAGAATCAGCAGCATCATGAGGACGACCGTCCCGAACGAAGACTTCCGATTCATACATGGACCTCCTTCACGCGAGGCGAGCTACACAACGCTCACACGCGGCAATCACTGGTCGGGCTGAAAGCGCCCTCCTGGCCAGGGCGAACGGAGTCGAAAACCCTGCCTGGAAGCGCGGCAGCGACCGTCTGGCCGTGACTCGCTGCGCCCTGAACGCCGCCACTTCCATACCTGACGAAACCGTACAGCATTTTCGTTGCTTTGTCAAACCAACCATTGATGCTTACCTGAACCCGTACAGGCGTAGTGAGGGGCGTGAGCTCTTGCTTCAGCGGCTTCTCGCCGCCGCAGTGGAACCGGACCGATCCGACTGCGTTTGCCCTAGCCCCGAGCGGCTACTGGCCACGCCCGGCGCTTACTTCGTATAGTGCAGGGGATGCTCTTCGCTCAGATATCGGACTTCCATCTTATTGAGCCGGGGCGACGCGCCTTTGGCGGGATCGACCCGACAGAGTGCGCCGAGCGCGCCGTCCGCGCTGTTAACACACTCGATCCCTTGCCGGAATTCGTGCTGGTCACCGGCGACATAGCTCACGACCCCACGCCGAAGATCTACCGCCATGCCCGTGCCCTTCTCGACCGTCTCAGAATGCCCTACTACGCAATCCCAGGAAACCATGACGGCCGCGATCCGTTTCTCGAGGCGTTTGGCGGACCGGCGTGCCCGGTAGACGCCCACGGCGGGCAAGGCAAAGGGGAGCGGAGCAAGGCGAAGACGGTCTGGGCGTCGTCGCAGGATTTTGCCCAATATGCCTTTGAACGTGGCGGATATCAATTCATAGCCATCGATACACTCGACGAAGGTGCCGCGGGAGGCCGCCTCTGCAACGAGCGTCTGTCCTGGCTGGCTTCAACCCTGCGCCAAACCAGGAACACGCGCCGCGTTCTCTTTCTCCACCACCCACCTATAGATGTGGGCCACTCTTTCATGGACTCGATCCGCCTGGAAGGCGCTGAGGCGTTATCGAAGCTCCTAAGGGAGCATCCGGCCGAGACACATATCCTCTGCGGCCATCTGCACCGGACTGTCAGCACCGTTTGGGAAGGAGCTGCGCTGCATATGTGCCCGGGCACGGCACACCAGATCAGCCTGTCGCTTCAACCGGGCGCGCAGCCAATGTTTATCCACGAGCCGCCGGCTGCTCGGCTGTTCCTGGAGACCGGCGGCAATCTCGTCAGCCACCTCGTATATACCGATACCGCCCGACCGGAGTACCCCGTGTTTCCCCCGGGCAGGGACGAGCCTCAGGGAGACGACTGATCCGTCACTGTCTCGCCTATTGTTCCGTCGCAGGGGAAACGCAGTTGGATCAGCACGGTTACACGGCGGCGGCGAAACGCCGCTGAAGTAAGTAGCCACGTCCCTCACTACACCACCACGGGTGTCCGGCAAGCCTTCAAGGCCGGACACTCGCCGCCGCGCTTCCGGGCATGTTGTTCCAACTCCGTTTGCCCTGCACTCTGCCGAGACGTTAATAGGCAATGCGGCCTCGGCTTGTTATGATCGGCGGGATGAGCGACAGCCACGCCACCCTATGGGATCGTTGGCGGAGTACCTTTGCAGGAACCGAGCTTACCGACACCATCCCGGACCACCCCGTTCGACGAGCCGGCAGCCGGCTGCAACGGGGCAACGCAGTTCGAATCCACGAATTGGAATTGAGTTATATTGAAGCTCAGGTCCAAGTCCAAAGCTCAAGCCCCCAGACTCAACACGATGGAACAGTCGACGTAAGCCTTGCCCAAGAAGAAGACCGGCTGTCCCACCGCTGCACCTGCGCGGCTTCGGCTAGGCCTTGCGAACATGTGGCGGCGGTGATCTATGAGGTATTGCGGGGGACACCCGACGCACATCGGCCGCAGCGCAGCCGAAGCAAATCGAACGGTGCCGAGACGGAGCCACCGGCAAACGAGGCCAGTGGTCCGTCGGTTGACGACGCGCCCCCGGAGGCGCTGCCCAAACCGGGAGCTCTACAGCGTACCTACTCGCTTAGCACGGATGGCCCAGAGTCCCATCGAGCAATTGCCTGGGTGGACATGCTCTTCCCCGAACGTAGAAACGCAAAAGCACCGCCCGGCACAGTCATGGAGCCCGACGGCACTCTTCGGAACGCAGATCAGACGGCCATCAGAACACAGAAGCGGTTTCGCCCCGCGTTCGAGCTCCGCTTCTCGCGCGAGCTCGGCCCGCAAGGCGGTTGGATCCTCAAACCGGTGTTGGTCACAATGCGGTCTGACGGCACAGACGGCAAACTCGAAGAATACCGCCCTTCCAAGCCGCGGTTCCGCGGCGACAGTGTCACCGAGGAACTCTACGCGGCGCTCTGTCGGCAAGAACAGCCCCAAGCGCCTTTCGTCCGGGTCCTCCAGAGCTGGGTTGCTGCCGGCTACATCGATCCGGAAGCGACGGTGCCGCCCGTAGAGCTATACGTGGAACGTGATACCCTGGATGCCCCGCGCCGAGCGCAACTGCGGCGGCTCGATCTGGTCACGCTCAACTGGCAGCTTGCGCTCGACAAAGGCAAAAGGCCGCGCCTTGTTCCGGTGGCACACCTCCAATCAAGTGAGGGCGCATCCGAGACGACGTGCGAGGAGCTGCCGGAGCTTCGAGGACGCTATGCGGAAGCCCACGAGTCGGCGTTCATCCTCCCGGTACCCGAGACCGGGTCGGTGTGGTTTCTGATTAGCCGTCCGAGTATCCACCAGGCGCTGTCCGGGATTCTGAACTTGCGCGATTTGAGCCTTACCGAAGCGCGTCGCCTGGCCAAGCTGTGCTCCGTGCATCTGTCGGGACTTGTTGCGACCCAAACTCCTCCGAATGAGCTGCCGGTACAGGAGCGCGTGCCTACCCCGATTTTTTCTATTACCCACGCCCACCGGAACATGGCTTTCGCCAGGCTTCTATTCCGTTACGGCACCGCAACGGTTTCCCAAGATGCTCCGGAGTCGTATTTCCCGGCGAACGACGAATGGGCGCTCTTCGCTCGCTTGACGCGCGTGGAGAACCTCATGGCCGTCCGGCTCCGCGATCTTCTCCGACAGATGGCGGAATCCTTCGACCTCGCAGACTCCCGGAGAGCGGACTCCCTGACAATAGACTCGGAGCCCGCGGACCCGGAGCCAACAGACTACGAGCCGGCATCCTCCGATGCGTTCATCGAGCAAACGCACGGGCCCGAAGGTCCGGAACTCAGAATTGCCGCCCCACCAAGCGTGATCATCCGCGCTGTTGGTGACCAGCTGCTCTCGCTCGGCTTCGAGATTCTGCTATGGGGCCAAAAGGTGCGCGTCGCCGACGGATCCACACGCTTTCGAGTCGTCAACAGCGGCAACGGGTGGCTGGAGATCGAAGCGGGCGTGCTCGACGAAGGGCGTTTCGTTCCGCTCCAGCGACCGCCGAGCGGCGGAATCGCGTCCGCGGAAGGAGCCACTTACGTGTTCCGTGAACGAGAGGAGTTGGAGGCGTTTCTGCAGAACGATGCACGTCTTCGAGTAGACTCCGGAGATCTTGCCACCCTTTCGACCGTCTACCACCGTTTGACCGACACCGACCACGACGCACTTGGGCCGTTCCGAGAGCTCCGAGAGAAGCTGCAACAATTCGACCGCATCGAGCCGGTCGACCCTCCTCCACAGCTCCACGGAACGCTCCGTGAGTATCAGCGTGCCGGTCTGACTTGGCTGTGGTTCCTTCACCGGCAGAGTCTTGGCGGCTGTCTGGCCGACGATATGGGTCTGGGCAAGACCGTGCAAACACTGGCGCTGCTCCTGAAAGCGCGCGAAGCCGGCGAGATGCGCAGGGCTCTGGTGGTCGCTCCGGTGAGCACCCTTGGGAACTGGGAGAGGGAAACTGCCCGTTTCGCCCCCTCGTTCCGAGTTCGCGTGCACGCGCGCCGGAACCGCGCGGACCGGCCGGACGAGTTTTCCGACTGCGACATGATCCTCGTGAGCTACGCTACGCTGCTGCGCGACATCGAGCTATTTGGAGACTTGGATATCGACTACCTGATCCTCGACGAGGCTCAAGCCATCAAGAACCCGACGACCAAGACGAGGCGGGCCGTGCGCTCCTTGGATATCCCCCATCGAATTGCTCTTTCCGGCACCCCCATCGAGAACAGCACTATGGAGCTCTGGTCGCTCATCGATGTTCTCATGCCGGGGTTGCTCGGGCCGCGGAGCCGGTTTCTCCGCCGCTACACACGCCCTATCGAAGACGAAGGGAACCAGGCAGTGCGCGAGCATCTTCTGCGAGTAGTCCGACCGCTTATCCTTCGTCGCCGAAAGCGCGACGTTACCCCGGAGCTTCCCGAACGGGAGGAGAGCATACGGTATGCGCATCCCGACGAAACCCAGCTCCAGGTCTACGAGTCCCTGCGCCGTTACTATGCACGCGAGGTGACTAACCGGATTCAGCAGGAAGGGCTTAGCGAAGCCAGAATGTATGTACTGGAAGCGATGCTCCGCCTGCGCCAGGCGGCAATTCTCCCACGCCTGGTGGACCAGGCATATCGCCGGATCCCGAGCGCCAAGCTCGAGCTCCTCTTCGAGCTTCTAACGGAAATCAAAGCGGAAGGCAACAGCGCCCTCGTGTACTCTCAGTTCGTGTCCGTCATCGACGCTGTAGAACGACGGTTACGGCGAAGCTCGGACGAGGACACGGCGCCTCATCTATTCCGGCTCGACGGGTCGACGCCTCAACGGCAGCGTGAGCAACGGATTGCAAGCTTCCAAGAGACCGAAGAGCCGGCTGTCTTTCTCATAAGCCTGAAGGCCGGTGGGCTCGGTATCAACCTTACCGCAGCGGATTACGTGCTGCTTCTCGACCCGTGGTGGAATCCTGCGGTCGAAGCCCAAGCGATCGACCGCGCCCACCGCATCGGGCGTGAGCGGCCTGTTATTGCCTATCGCCTTATCACAGCCGGGACGATCGAAGAGAAGATGCTTCGTTTACAAGAACGGAAACGCGAGCTTTCCGAGGCAATCGTCCAAGCGGACACCGGCTCGCTTCAATCCCTGAGCCGGGATGACATCGCAGCGCTGTTTGAAGCATGACCGGGAGGCTGCCGGCACGCCGCCGCGAGCCTCCGCCCGGCGCCCTCTGCTCGCGCGCCTCTCTTCGGCCCTAGCCGGATGTCAGCCATGGCCGGGCACCGCTTCGGTTACCGCTCTTCGAAGAGCACCCACTCGATTACGATAGTGCCGGTCTCGTCTTCTACTCGCTCGGTTGGAGGACGAGTACGAGTCGGCTCCTCGGTATAGCCCGATCCCGTCGGCCTCGTGTCCACCGTCGTCTGTCTGCGGCGTTCGTCTCTGGGGCGGCTGGGACGCCGAACACCGTCGGTACGGCTCTCTTCTCCGGCCCGAACCACCACTTGTCTACCAAAGCGGTCCGTTAGGTCGACGCTCCCGCTTCCAACCCAGAGGTTGTATCCGTCGAACCCAAAGTCCGTTCCACGCACCGAAGCCGTTGCAACCGGACCATCAAGGTTGAACTCCGTCTCCCGGTCTGCGTGTTCCCGGACCTCGCCGTCGATTCGGCCGATTTCAAGCGTTAGGTCTGCCTTGTCCACATCCTCTTCCGCCAGCAAATCGTCGATTCGCATCCGCGTGAGAGCGTTTACCGTCAGCGTCGTCGTCTCTCCGATGTCCAGAATCGCTCGAGAGTCAAAGCCCGTCGAGATCCGGGCGTCGACCGGAACGATCATTCCCTCCTCCGCAGGCTC
>PWGF01000037.1 GCA_003554375.1 Spirochaetaceae bacterium | reverse complement strand
TCCAGGATGAGCTGGCCGAGCTTGGATACGACTTCGAGTACGATCTGCAAAACGCCAACAACGACATCACGGCGGCCAACCAGATCGCAACGAAGTTCCGGGATGACCGCGTTCGCGTGGCGGTGGGGATTGCCACGCCCACTGCACAAGCGCTGGTCAACTCGATCACCGACCTGCCGGTGGTGTACTCCGCCATCACCGATCCGGTCGAGGCAGGGCTGGTTGACAGTTACGACGTTGGTGGCGAAAACGTTACCGGTGTAAGCGATCTGACGCCGGTTCGTGAGCAGCTGGAGCTGCTCCTGGAGATCGCCGATATCGAGCGCTTGGGACACGTGTACGCGAGCGGAGAGGCCAACGCGGTACGGCTCGCGGAGATGGCTCGTGAGGAAGCGGCCGACCTAGGAATCGACTTCGTGGAGTCGACGGTTTCGGACTCCGCCGAGGTTCGAAGCGCTACGCAGTCGATCATCGGGCAGGTCGATGCTATGTATGTTTCTACCGACAACACCGTCGTCTCGGCGCTCAGCGCGCTTACGGACGTCGCCATGAACGCGGGCGTCCCGGTGATAACCGCTGATCCTTCCTCGGCGGAGGAGTACCAGGTGTTGGCCGCGCTGGGATTCGATTACTACCAGATGGGACGCGTAACGGGGCGCCTGATCGCGGATATCGTGGAAGGCCAGGATACTGCGGACGTAGGGACGATCTACATGACCGATCCCGAGGACCAGGAGCTCCTTGTCAACCTGGACGTGGCCGAAGAGCTCGGGATCACGCTCCCCGATGCGATCGTGGCTATGGCGAACACCATCGTCGAGAACGGACGGATCAACTCTCAGTAGCAGCGCACCGGCAGTAACACCGGAGTCGCAATAGCATCGGAGAAGATGTGCCCCGGCAGTACGTGCCGGGGCATGCACTCCGGGTAAACGGGACGGCCCGGCACAGTTTGTAACGCGGCCGGCGCGGCCAAGGCCGGCCCCGCCGAAGCGGCTACTCGAGCGCGTCCACCTGCCGGCAGGGAGACACAATGATCGAAGCCATCTTCATAGAAGGACTCATATACGGTCTCCTGGTCTTGGGAGTTTTCATAACCTTCCGGATTCTGGATTTCCCGGATCTGACCGTCGACGGCTCGTTTCCGCTCGGGGCCGCCATCACGGCGATTATGCTCACAAACGGCTACGGCGTGACTCTCACGCTGGCCGTGGCAGTGCTCGGCGGCTGCCTGTCGGGCGTCTGCACGGCGCTAATCCACAACAAGCTCAAGGTGCCGAACCTGCTTGCCGGAATTCTGACGATGACGATGCTCTGGTCGGTCAACATCCGGGTGCTGGGCAATCGGGCCAATCTCCCGCTTATGCGTCGAGAGACGATCATTACCGACGTTCTCGAGTTGACCGGCGGGCTGATACCCCGTGCCTGGGCACTCCTTATTTTCTTCTTCGCTGTCACAATGATTGTCAAGCTTCTGCTGGACCTCTTCTTTCGTACGGATTTAGGTATGACGATCGGGGCAATGGGGGATAACCAGCAGATGGTGGTTACTCAGGGCGTGAATCCGGAGACCCTCAAAATCATTGGTGTCGGACTGTCAAACGGGCTGGTTGCTCTGTCCGGGGCGTTTATTGCGCAGTATCAGGGTTTTGCGGACGTGAACCTGGGCCGTGGGATCATCATCGCAGGCTTGGCATCGGTAATGATCGGGGAGTTTGTTCTGCGCTCCAACCGAATCTTCGTGCTCACGCTACGAGTTCTGATCGGCTCGATCTGCTACCGCGGGCTCATGTACCTGGGGCGCGTCTACGGATATCACATAAACCTCACACCAAGCGATCTCCAGCTCATCACCGGCGTGCTGATCATCGCATTGCTGGCGGCCACCCATCTCCGGGGACAGGCCCGCTGGAAGGGCCTTCAGCAACACGTCGGTCCGGACGAGCTGGATGCAGCGGGGCCGGCCGCCGGGACCGTGCCGCAGACGTCGGGAAACGCGTCCGGCGCCTCCATGAATAGTTCCAAAGCAAAGTTGAAAACGGGTATCACCCATGATTAGAGTCGAGAACTTCACCAAGGTATACCATCCAGGAACGGCCAACGAAATCGTAGCGCTCCATGACGTGGATTTGACCGTCCATGAAGGCGATTTCATCACCATCGTCGGCTCCAACGGCGCCGGCAAGACAACGCTCTTCAACCTGATATCGGGCAACCAGCCACCGACCGCAGGAAAGATTCACGTAAACGGAACGGACGTCACGCGGGACCCTGAGTACAAACGAGCGAAGTACATCGGACGTATCTTCCAAGATCCCCTCCTGGGGACGGCTACGAACATGGCTCTCGAAGACAACATGATGATCTGCTACCGGAAGGGATTCAAGGGGCTCAAGATCAGCCTCAACTCCCGGCGGCGGCGCTTCTTCCGCGAGCAGCTTGTCCAGCTCGACATGGGTTTGGAGCATCGGATGAAGGACAACGTCGGCCTGCTCTCCGGAGGCCAGCGTCAGGCACTGACTCTGCTTATGATGGTACTCTCGGAGCCGGATTTGATCCTCTTGGACGAGCACACGGCGGCACTGGACCCCAAGAACGCGGCGCTGGTGCTGGGACTGACCCAGGAGTTCATCGATCGCTTCCAACTGACTGCGATGATGATCACCCACAATATGAAGGACGCGATCGAGTACGGAAACCGTCTTCTCATGATGGACAGGGGAGAGATCATCCTAGACGTGTCCGGCCCGGAGAAGCGCAACCTCACGGTCGACAAACTAGTGGAGGAGTTTCACAAGATCCGTCACCGGACGCTCGAGAGCGACGAAGTGATGCTCTCGGAGCCGTAGAGGGGGCGAAATAGGGGCCGTCGACTCCGTTCGCGTTCGTTGAGATTACGCGAGCCTCGGACAGACCTTACGAAGCTTACGGAGGCTCCCCCGCATAGCTGCTTCTCCGCGGGTCATCATAAGCTCCATATGGGACATGTCGCGGTAGGAGAAGCTGGAGAGATCCGGCTCCACCCAACAGTCCGCCGCCATGCGGCCTTTGGCGTTCGTTGACCGCAGGAAAATGGACATCGTGCGGGCCAAGACGGCAAGCACGTTTTCCATCTCTTCTTCCGGATCCATGTCGTTGGCGTTCAAATCGATTCCGACCGCGTACTCCGCACCCATCCGTTTCACCACGTCGGCAGGAACACCGTTCATGATGCCGCCGTCCACTAGGAGTACCCCATCATAGTCCACGGGCACGAAGAACCCGGGGATGGCACAGCTCGCATGAACGGCCCGGCTTATCGGCCCCGACTCCAAGACAACCTCTTCGCCGCCACGAATATCCACGGCAACCGCAGCAAACGGTATCTCAAGGTCCTCGATAGTCCGTCCCTCTACGAGCTCATCCACGAGGCTCTCCAACCGCTCACCCTTGACGAGCCCCATTGACGGAACGGTCATCTGTACGAGATCCCGCCAGGCGATCTGTCGCGCCTGGTCGGCGATTTCCGCCGAAGTCAGGCCCGCGCAGTAGAGCGCGCCTACCAAGCTCCCTACGCTTGTCCCCGCTACGAAGTCGGGACGAATGCCGCGCTCCTCGAGTACCTTGAGCGCCCCGATATGTGCAAAGCCGCGGGCCGCCCCGCCCCCAAGGGCAAGGCCTAGTTTCTTCTGTTTCCGAAACCACCACATTAAGCTCCATTATGGAAGGGGCGCGACCATTGTCAACGTGGAACACCCTAGGTCTCCCGTAACTTCTTCTGTCCACCGGTGATTTCCTTTTGTACGACGTCAGAAGACGATGTCGATTCAGAATACGATGTCGATGACGGCCCATGTCCCATCGACCCCGCAATCTTCACCTAGGAGCCTCCGATGACTGACCGCGTCCATCCGACCGTCGTAGTCTTCTGTGCCCTGATCGCCATCGGTGCGGCAGTAGCGGCCGCTGCCGGCCTCTCGGCTGCCACCGAGGCCGCCTTCGAGCGCGCGGTAAGCGTCCGCGGCGAGCGCTACTTCATGACACGCAGCGGGATCTATGCCTATAACGCCCAGCCGACGCTCGTAGCCAATGCGGGCCGCGATTGGGTGACGCTTTTCCTGGCTGCGCCGATTATGCTGCTCTCCTTACCGGGTCTGGCTCGGGGCTCGTTGCGGGGCAGGCTCGCAGCCGTCGGCGTAACAGCGTATATTTTCTACCGCTATTTGGGCTACGCTGTGAGCCTCGCCTTCGGGTGGGCGTTTCCGGTGTTTGTCCTGTTGAGCGGGCTGAGCGCCGGCGCGTTCGCACTGCTGGTAACCGACCTCGATGTCGGCTCCCTCGGGCGCCATTTCTCCGGCCGTTTCCCGCGGCGATCGTTGGCGCTATTCGCGGGCGTTTTCGCCGCAGCCCTGCTAATCGGGCAGGCAGATGCTCCCGTCCGGGCGCTGGCAACCGATATCGACGGGATCCTCGCCGGCAGGACTACCTTCGCCCTCCACGGGTTGGATCTGGCGCTTCTACTCCCGCTGGCCGCCGCCACAAGCGTAACGGTAGCGTACGATCTGGGCATCGGGTATCTTCTGAGCGCGGTGCTACTCGTGAATGTATTAGGCACTACTGCAGGAATCGCGGTAGCGCGCGTTCTGGGATGGACAGGAGCCGGCTTCGTGGAGCTCCTGGGCCTGGGGATGCTGATTCTGATAGCGGGAGTAGCCGCATGGCTCATTACCCGCGTCTACCTAAGCGTGAATCCCGATCCGCCGGCAGAACCGCACATTCCGATTGTGCCCCCTATCTGACCCCCACCGACTGGGTCCCAGCCTGACGGGCCGGTTCGAGTGCTCCCATTCCGAGCGCAATCAGGTGAGGCCCGCCCCACTTCGAGCGACTGTGCTCTCAAGCGCACGCCAAGGGCACCCTCAATCGATCCGGGCTACCTGCGATCGATAACGCGAGCCGTTGACACCACTGGAGACGCCCCAGCTTGCTTACACCATCAGGGCTGCGCTCGGCCGCCGCGCGACCACAGCGACGATGAAACCCGCCACCACGAGGACTGCAGCCACGAACGCACCGATGCTCACGAGGGCCACGTCAGGGTACTCCACGGAAATGGCAACAAGCGCCCACACCAACACCGCTGCATGCGGGAGGTTGGTCCGGCGCAGGCTGATGGCCCAGGATATGACCACGATCGCAGCAAAAACGATAACCGCCCAGATCTCCGGGGTAAGCGGTGCGCCCTCCCATCCCCAAGAGGAGAGTGTCTGTCCTACGTTGGCTGCGGTAGCTACGGTTATCCAACCCAGATAGATTCCGAACGGAAGGTGCGCGAAGACCAGCCGGCCGGTTGGTGCCCGATGTCGTCCGATATCCAGTACCAGGGCCGTCCGAATCAAGAGTACCAGAAGAACGATCATAAGAACCAGCGCCACGCCGAAGTAGAGGTAGTGGAACGCCACGAGCCACAGGGCGTTTGCAATATTGATGAGCACGAAGAGCTTCCCGATGCGGTTGAGTTCCGGCTCATCCCGATGGCGCCGAAGTGCCTGGAATACGGTAAAACAGGCAAGCGCCAAGTATATCAGCCCCCATATGGAGAACGCATAGCCGGCGGGAATCAGATACACATCGAACATGTCGGCGATCTCGCCGGTGAGAGCCCCTCCCAGTCCGGTCCGGCCCGCGAAGAAGTTCACGACGAGCATTGCCACGAACGTGACGCCACAAGCCCACTGTCGTCCTGTTCCTACTCGCACGGTATCCCCCTTTCTATCCCGGATGGGTTAGTATCGCACGCAACCCCCCATCGAGCAACTCGGTTCGCGCTCGACTCTCACGTAGCGTCTTGGACGACTTCTTCGACCCGGCGGTTCCAGGGAACTGCCGGTTTCGTCGCACCGG
>PWGF01000470.1 GCA_003554375.1 Spirochaetaceae bacterium | reverse complement strand
GATCCTCGCCGTCGACACTGCGCTTCCCCCCTTGTTGGACTACGGCGTGGAGCCGGACTTCGTTCTCGTCGCCGATGCCCAATTCACGAACGTCGCGGATCTGCGGCGCGGTATCGGTCTGCGTCCGATATTCTTCTTCGAGCGGAGCGCTCACCCGTCCGCCGTGGCTGCCTGCCCACCGGACCGACGTACATTCCTGGACGCGCAGATCACTTCGACTGCCGTCGTGGCGCGACTTCGGCAAAAGGGACTTCTCGGCTCTGCGATTCCCGCCCTCGGCTCGGTGGGCGTGATGGCGGCGTACGTGGCGCTTCAGTTCACGAAGGGGCCTCTCTTTCTCCTGGGGCTGGACTTCGCTTATCTTCGCGGGAAACCACACGCTCGAGGCGCTCTGAGCTCACTCTATGAGCTCGAGCGTCTTCGGCGCACCTCGCCTCCACTGCTCTACTCCCAAGCAGTGGTTCGGAATGCGACTCCCGCGAGCTTCGGAGGACAATCTGATGGCGTAGGCAAACCGACCCTACTCACGGACGCCGCCCTCAGAGGATACGAGGCGCAAGCCCGCTCTCTCTGCACGCCGGAGCGCTGTACGGTCCTGGGAGAGTATACACCGGCGCTTCCTCACCTTCCCAGAAGTCCGGTCGAACACCTTCTGGAACTATCGCGGCAGGAAAGTGACGACTTGAGCGGAAACGGCTTCCCACGCAACCGCGGACGTTCCGGAAAGGAGCCCGGGATCCTACCGGACCCATGCACGCTGATCCGACGGAACGGTCCTTCTTCCCCCGCTACGGACACGGTTCGCTTTCTGAATCACGAGCTGCACCTTCTCGAAACATGTATTCGAGAGCTCCGAAGCGCATATTTCGCCGGCGGAGCGGCCGCCGGCACGCGAGGCGAACTGGGTAGGGTAGAAGCCGTTCACGGGGGAAGCACAGAAACACCCACAGGCAACCGGGAGCTACCGGAAAGCTTCCACGTCTGCGACTATATTGCTGTCGACTTCCCGGACCGCGAGCGTGTTACGGAGCCCTCACCGGCACTTCTCGCGAGGCTTCTAGAGAGCGCTCAGGACTACCGGCGACGTTTGACACGTGCACTTCGCGTCGCTGAGCGGCGGGCAACGGGCCTCCTGGACTGGTGATCGGTCCAGAGCCTTCCGGACCTGTCGTCTTGTGATCGCCTAGCGTGGCCTATGCCTAGCGCAGCCGTTCCAGCCGGTCAAACGCCGCCCCATCAACTCTTACCGCCAACGGGCGACAACCGTTCAACTGTGAACGCCGTCGGCCGCAGAAGTCGGGTACACGAATCAGAGGGACAACGACTACGAAGAAGCCGGTGGGATCTACTCCTCTCCTCCCTTGAGCACGGACAGGAACGCACTCTGCGGCAGCTCAACGTTTCCAACCTGTCTCATGCGGCGCTTGCCCTCTCGCTGCTTCTCCAGAAGCTTCCGCTTTCGCGTAACGTCACCTCCGTAGCACTTGGCCGTAACATCCTTGCGGAGCGCGTTCACTGTTTCACGAGCGACAATACGGCTACCCACAGCACCTTGAACCGGAATCTTGAACTGGTGACGGGGAATCTCCTCTTTGAGCTTACGACAGATGACCCGCGCGCGAGCATCAGCGTGTCCGGCGAAGACAATCTGACTCAAAGCGTCGACGGGCCTGCCGTTGACCAGAATGTCAAGCTTGACCACCTCGGTCTCTCGATAGTCGGTCAGCTCGTAATCAAACGACGCATAGCCGCGGCTCACCGACTTCAGACGATCGTAGAACTCGTAGAGAATCTCAGCCAGCGGCATGTCGTAAACAACCTCTACCCGTTTCCGATCTAGATAGTGCATGGTTGTCTGGGTCCCGCGCTTCTCCTCACACAGCGCGATCACGTTTCCCAAATGCTCCGTAGGCGTCATGATCGAAGCCCGTATGAACGGCTCGCGAGCGCTCTTGATACTCCCATGGTCCGGGAAGTCGTGTGGTGAATCGACAAGGATCGTTTCCCCATCAGTCAAGTCCAGCTCGTAAGCGACCGACGGAGCCGTCACCACGATGCTCAAGTCAAATTCACGCTCGAGTCGTTCCTGTACGACTTCCATGTGCAACAACCCCAAAAAACCGCACTTAAAGCCGAATCCCAGCGCTCCGGAGCTGTCCTTCTCGTAAACCAAACTGGCATCGTTCAATGTCAGCTTCTCCATTGCGCGGGACAGCTCGTAGTAATCGTCCGACTCCAGCGGAAAAATCGACGAGAAGACGACCGGTTTGATCGGTCGGAACCCGGGCAGCGGGGCATCGGTCGGCCGGCTGTTGTTGGTGATCGTGTCCCCGACCCGGATATCCGATATGTTCTTGATCCCTGCCATAAGATACCCGACGTCGCCGGCCACAAGCTCGTCGGCACGATCCAAGAGAATCCGAAACCGTCCCACCTCTTCTACATCGTACGTCGCTCCGTTCGACCACACGCGAATCCGATCGCCCACCCGCAGCCGGCCGTCGAAGACACGGATGTGGACCAAAACGCCGCGGTATGGATCGTAATTACTGTCGAAGATATTGGCCTTGAGCGGGGCCAAGAGATCCCCCCGAGGGGGCGGAACACGTTCGACGATCGCTTCCAAGAGCTCCTCGACACCCGTACCCTGTTTTGCTGAGACGTGCACTGCGTTCTCCGCCTCCAGGCCGAGGTCCTCCTCGATCTGCTCGTAGCACATCTTCAGATTGGCGGCCGGCAGATCGATCTTATTGATCACCGGGATGATCTCCAGGTCGTGGTCGACTGCCATGTACATGTTCGACAGCGTCTGGGCCTCTACCCCCTGTGTGGCGTCGATCAACAGAAGGGCGCCTTCGCTGGAAGCGATCGCGCGGCTCACCTCGTAACTGAAATCGACATGTCCCGGCGTATCGACTAAATTCAGCTCGTACTGTCTGCCGTCGGCGGCTTCGAACGGAAGCGTTACGGCCTGGCTCTTTATGGTGATGCCCCGTTCCCGCTCGATGTCAAGATTGTCCAGTACCTGATCGTGCCAATCGCGCTCTTCGACCATCCGTGCCCGCTGGATGAAGCGGTCGGCAAGCGTGGATTTCCCATGGTCGATGTGCGCGATGATGCAGAAGTTCCTGATGTTCTCTCGCTCCATAAGCTACCTATTGTCGTGTCCGAATATAGTTGCAACAAAGCCGCACGGTGCTCGGCAGTCTCAGCGATCGTTCGCATTTCGTGCTGATCGTCAATGAACGCAGTTTTCGCAAACAGCATCCTCCGCAAACCGTGCCCTCGTCGAGCGGCGGCCGGGCTGAACGCCGCCCAGGCCGAGCGGCGCCTTCGCCTCGCGGTGCCCTCGTCGACCCCTGACCTTACCAGAGAACAGGAGCGAGAACCGTGAGCGCATTGAGCCGCCACCGCCCCTGAGCCCGTTGGTAGCAGAGCCGTCCGGCGGCATGCCCCTATGTGCTACACAGGCCCCGCAGCTCTCGGAGGAAGTCCTCAGCATCGAACGGTTTTCTCAGGAGTCTGATGGCACTGTCCGGGCCACAAGAATCCTTGGCGGAGTCCGTCTGCTCTCCACACAGCAATAGTACCTTGATGCCGGGGCGAGCATCTACCAGGCGCGCTGTCACTCTTCGCGGCTCAACATATGGGAGAGTCATATCCGTTACGATCGCGTCGATCGGTGTAGCACTCTCTTCAGCCACAACAACGGCCTCTGCGACATTCTGGACTTCCAGAACGCGATAGCCGTGTTGAAGCAGAGCCTTCGTCAAGAACCCGCGCATCGCCTGGTCCTCTCCGGCTACCAGGACACGCTCCGCTCCGCGCAGAGACTCGTGCCGTTGAACTTCATGCCGGCGCCTTGGCTCACTCTCGGCGGTCTTTGGAAGAAGCATTTCAAACGTTGAGCCTTGGCCGTCCACACTTCCGACACGGATAAGACCGCCCGATTGTTTGACGATTCCGTAGGCAGAGGCCAGCCCCAGACCCGTCCCCTGCCCCTTCTCCTTAGTGGTAAAAAACGGCTCGAATACGCGCCCGATGTGACCGTCCGGTATCCCGTGGCCGGTGTCTTTGACCCGTATACAGCCGTACTCTCCCGGTGGAAGCCGGCCGGTAGCCGAGACAATCGAGTCCGATGACTGCACCAGGGTGGTGTCGATCATCACGGTCCCGCCTTCCGGCATCGCGTCGCGCGCGTTGACCACCAGATTCATCAGCACATGCTCGATCTGTCCCGCGTCCACATACGCCCGCAGCGGCTCCTGAGCGAGAGAGAGATGCATAGTGATCCGCTCGCCCAGGAGACGCCGGAGCATTCCTTCTGACTCAGATACGATATCGTTCAAGTCAACTACGTCCGGGTGAAGCACTTGTCGCCTGCTGAAAGCCAGCAAGCGCCTCGTCAACGACGCAGACCGTTTGGCAGCCTTGTTGATTCCTTCGACATTTGCGCGGAACTCTTCAAGGTCTACATGGCCACCGTAATTCTCCAGCATCTGCTCGAGCAGCTTAGTATACCCCATGATGATAGTAAGCAGGTTGTTGAAGTCGTGAGCCAAACCTCCCGAGAACCGGCCAACGGCTTCCATCTTTTGCGCATAGCGCAACTGCTGTTCCTGCTCCTCAATCCGCCGCTCGGCTTCGATCTGCTCCCCCAAATCCCGCAGTACGTGGACAGTTCCAGTCCGTTCCTCTCGCTCGTCACGTAATGGTACCGAACGATGCTCCACCGGAATGGCTTGGTGTTCTCCTACATCTAAGAGACCTACGTCATGACGGCGGCGAAGAGCCTCCGGAACATCTTCAGTACCCGGCGCCACTGGGAATACCTCCTCGAAGGAGCGCCTGATAGTCTCCGCGGCCGTTATTTCCACTAGCCTCTCCGCCGCCCGGTTGATGAACTCCACTCGGTCGTCCAGATCTGTCACGACAACCGCGTCGTCGATGCTCCGGAGCGACGTGAACAGCAATTGCTCTCGATATGCCAGTTTTCGCTCGATCTCATGCCGATGCAGTGACATGACGATTGCCGTCTTTAGCTCGTGAGCTTCAAACGGCTTCACGATGTACGCAAGAGGTTTGGTGAGCTTCGCCCGTTCGAGCGTCGCTTCGTCAGCGTAGGCGGTGATGAGAATGACCGGAATGCCATGCTCTTCCTGGAATATCCGTCCCGCTTCCACACCGTCTAACTCGCCTTGAAGCTGAATGTCCATCAGGACCAGATCCGGAGCAATCTCCTGGAGCCGGCCAAGAGCCTCTTCAGCACTGGCAAACGTAGCGGGAACGCGGTACCCGAAGCGCTCTACGTGCCGCTCGATGTCCAGAGCGACGATTCGCTCGTCTTCGACGATCATAATGCGGGTTGGTTCGGAGGAATCGCCTGATGCACTCATCCGTCTGGTTACTCCAATAGCACCTGCAATCGGGTAGAAAGCTGAGACGCCCCGCTCCACTTGGGACTCTGACACCAGCCCTACTCTGCCGAATCCACCGATCGGTGCATTGCGGGCGCTCGCTTGCCGAGAGACGAGGCAGCGCCGCCACGATAGACGGCCTTGACGACGCTCTTCGGATCATGGAACGCCGTGACAATGACGAGCGCCGCGCCGTTGCATGGTTTGCGGCAATCCGGCGCTCGAGTTCCGGACCTTTTTCAATACTCTCCCGGGATACGCGCTCGGCCTAGCAATACCAAGAACGATTGTGAGATAAGGCGCGTTTTCTCTCCACGCCCCGCCGAAGGCCGGGACAGCGCCTCCGCCCTCCGCAACGCCTACGTCCGAACGCACATTCCGCGGCACGTTTGGCCTAGTTGCCTGCTACCACGGTTATACTCAGCTATCGGAAACCCGATGTCAACCTCCCCCCCCCCCCCTCTCTCCCTCACGTGTG
>PWGF01000411.1 GCA_003554375.1 Spirochaetaceae bacterium | reverse complement strand
TGATTCGGATGGTGCATCGTGCTGGGGGAGTCGATCGAGCGCGAGATGAGGCCGAACGGTTCACTTCTCGCGCTCGACGTGAGATCGCGCGTCTGCCGGTCACTCCCTGGCGGGAGATGCTTCGGGACGTCAGTGAGCGGCTTGCTCGCCGGTGCGCCTGATGCCTCTATCCCGGCCGGCGCCTCTGTGTCGCCTGACGCTTCTGTCCCGCCTGACGCCGTGTTAAGCGAATACGATTACGGCAACCACGACCACGCTCGGCGACGCCGTTGTGTACACGACGGCTTCCCTCCGGGGTGAGTTCTCGTTGTAGGCATCTCAGCGTACGGAGGGCGAACGTCCATTCGCGTGCTGCTTATCCGGCCTCAGCCATCAAGCAGGTCCTCGATCTCGTGTAGGCTGCCGAATCCGCGGAAGAGGTGGCTTGCAAGGTACTGATCGGGTTTGACGTGTCGGTGCTCGGAAAGGCGCATCCGCGCGTTGACCACGCGGCGTTCTCCGTCGACGTGCCGGTACTCCCGGTCCGGCTCCAACAGATTCATTCGCTCGACGACGATGCCGCGGGAGGCGTGCTGGTGGAGATAGTGAATGGCGCCGGTGCCGGGATCGACGTCAACTACGATGCCGACGTGGGTGAGCTCGTCATCGAACCGGCCGTTTCCGGCCTTATCGTAGGTGTTGTCCCAGAAGACGAGGTCGCCCACCTGTGGAATCTCGTCGTCCGAGAAGACGTCGTGCTCTCGGGCCATCCGGTAGAGCCGGCGAACACCGTTGCCCTGGTGCTGCAGGAACTCCACGAGAAGGTCGATGTCGGCGCCGTAATAGGCAGCGAGCACAACGCCGGTACAATCGAAGTTAAAGGTCCGGTCGCCCACGTGGAGCGACTGTGCTCCGATGAGTCTCTCCGCACTCTCGGCGATATCCAGCTGGGCTTGGTTCGGCTCGAGGTCGTCTTCCTCGGAGGGGCGGGGTGGGCGCTTGGGGTCGTCTCCCGCCTCATACGAAACCTCAGGGCCATTGCCGCCGCCGGTGCGCCCGTCGCCACCTTCGAGCTCGCGCTCGGTGGCGTAGTCGAGGCGCAAGCCTACGGGTGCGGAGAGGCTTATTCCTTCAACGCTCGCGCAAGCAGTGGCTACAAGCACGGGGGCGACCGGCAGAAGAACGCCGAGCATTACGGCGGAAATGGACCGACCCGGAAGTCGGGGGCATTGTGGGTTGGCTGTGAGGCTCATGGTGTCACTTCCATCCTCGCGAGCTTCTTCTAGTGTATATCGGCACTCGGCGAAAAACCAGTACACACCAGAAACAGCTCGATGCTTTCGCTTCGCGAAGCTTTCGGTTTGGTGAGCTTTGCGGACCGGAAGAGGGCGGCGGCCGAACTCCGCAACTGCTGCTCGTCCCCGCCCTGGAAGAGCTTGAGGACAGCGGCTCCGCCGGGGGCGAGGCAGGCGGAACAGAGCGATAGCGCTTGCTCGACCAGCTCAGCGCTACGGGACGAATCGACGGTGCGGTTACCGGTGGTGTTGGGAGCGGCATCGCTGAGAACGAGGTCGAACGGACCAAGGTCGCGGAGCTGCTCGACGGTGGAGTCCGCGTTCATGTCCGCCACGAGCCGGGTGCAGCGGTCATCGGTGGGCAAGCCCGTAATGGGCTTGATATCCACCGCAACGAGGCGACCGCGCGCTCCGACGCGCCGGAGCGCGTACGTAGCCCAGCTCCCCGGCGCTGCGCCCAAGTCGAGGACGCTCATGCCGGGGTGAAGAAGCCCATTGCGACGATCGATCTCCTGGAGCTTGTAGACCGAACGGGCCGGGTAGCCGGACTTTTTCGCTTGGTCTGTGTATCGATCCGGGCGCTTGCGCCGCGACATGGGATAGAGCGTAGCCGGTGTCCGGCAACGAATCAAGGCGGGTTGCTCGGTACCGCTTGCTGAGGAGGGCCCGTTCAGCGTACATTGATGAGCATGAGACGAAGCTCGGTTCTCCGGCGTCCCTTACCGTACCGTGAATTCAACGCGGTACATATCCTCATTGGCACCAACGTTATCGTATATTTCTTCACCTTTCTGGCGCCCGGCCTAGTACCGCTTCTGGCGATGAATCCGCTGGAGGTGGTCGATTCCGGGATGGTATGGCAGCCGTTCACCTACATGTTCGTCCACTCTACGGCGGGGCTCGGGCATATCCTGTTCAACATGTTCGGGCTTTTCATCTTCGGGATGCAGGTGGAGCGGCGCCTGGGTAGCTCCGAGTTTCTGCTCTTCTACCTGCTGAGCGGGCTCCTGGCGGGCATTGCGTCGCTTGGCGTGTACTGGGTTACCGGGGAGTACTACATCCAGCTTCTGGGCGCTTCGGGAGCCGTCTTTGCGGTGCTGCTCGCATTCGCCACGCTCTTTCCCAGGTCGACCATATTCCTCTTCGGCATCGTGCCGATACCTGCCCCGGTGTTGGTGGTCGGCTACGCAGTTCTGGAGCTGTTTTCCTCAGTGTATGGACGCGGTACCGGCGTGGCGCATCTGACCCATCTTGCAGGCTTCGTGATTGCGTACCTCTACTTCGTGGTCAGGCTGCGGATCAGCCCGATCCGTGCGTTCTTGAGCCGATAGCAGGAGGCGGCGGACCGTGTCCTTACGATCTGCCGTGACAGAGGGGGCGATATTGGCGGCCACACCGGCCGGCGCGTGGCCGGCGTCCTCGAAGCTGTCGCGGCATCCGGGTGCGCCGCCGGTACGGCGGTTGCGTGCGCGACGGAGCCTGCCGACGAGTCTACGGAGAATCGCTACTCCAAGCAGAGCCTGGCGTTTGATTGCGCGGACGGCGGGAAGTCCCAAAGTAGGTATCTTTGCGCTTCTGCTGTTGCTCGCTGCCGGCGGGGTGGCCGAGGCAGGTGGGGATCTGCTCGAGGGCGAGTTCTGGACCCAGCTTACGCCCTACGATCCCGAAAGCGGCGCACCGGAGCCGCGCGATGAGGACCGCGCGATACGACGAATTCTGGAGGAAGCTCGGCAGGTTTTCTCAGGAATGGTGTACGGGTATCGCTTCCGATATGTGCCGGATCGCCGGGGGCACGGTGTAACACCGGTGTTCGAGCTCGATCCGATTGCTGAGATTGCTTGGGGGGACGAGCGGATGAGGGTCGCCCAGGGCCGCGAGGCCGAAGGACGGGTGTACGCGGTGGTGCGGTATCGCCTCCGGGACTTCCAGCAGGCTCGCTACGAGGCGTGGCAGAGCCGGCGTCTGAGCCCTTCTACGGGAACGGGGCAGGTCCGTACGGCGGAAGGAGCGGATGCGAAACTCGATGCGCTGAGAGAGGCCTTGAGAGAGGCAATCCGCAACCGGGCACGGACGGAGTACGCTGCTCAGCCGCGAGAGCTGCGGGGGCGGCTGGCATTGACGGAAGTGCCTAGGACTACCGTGCGTGGGGGAAACTACCGGACTCGGGCATCGATCCGGGTCGTGTTCACCAAGGCGGAGTACTACGAGTGACCGTCGCAGGCGCCGGGGCCGCGGCGTTCCTGAGCTCCGGTTTCGGTGGAGCCTTGCGAGCTGCTTTGCGCCCCTTCGTAGGACGAAGCGCCGGTGTCGCGAGTATCCTCGGGAGTATCCGCCGGCTGCTCCGGAAGCACGCCTCGTCGGGCGAGCGCCTCCGTCATGTGGCGGAAGCTGAGGCCGTACTGTTCGGCGATGTCGTGTGCGTAGCTAAGCCCGGCGGGCCAGCCGCGACGAATGAAGAAGGTCCGATGGGCTCGGCCGCCTTTGACGTGCGCTTCGGCGATCAGCGGCGCGAGGCCACGGTTCAGCTGCATGTCGGGGATCCGCGCCGCCAGCTCATGGAGGTGAGTGGCGTACACTCCTCGCAATCCCAAGAGCGAGAACACCTGCAGAAGCTGCTCCGCGATCGCAGATGCTTCATGAGGTCCGGTGCTCGCGAGACTCTCGTTGAGAAGCACCAGTGATTCGGATGTGACGGCCGAGACGATCTCCGAGAGGCGTGCCGCCTCCTCGCTGAGGCGGCCGGTGTCTACCGGACCGCGCTCGGCCGCGGGAAAGTGCGTTTCGATCCGATCCGCAGGGGACAGCGAGCACGAGCTCGCGGGCGCGAAGAGCCCGCACTGTGCCAGTGCGTGTGCGATGCCGAGTGCCTGCGTAAACGTGGTCTTTCCACCCTGGTTGGGGCCGGTAAGCACGAAAAAGTGGCCCTCCGCGTCAAAGGAAATGTCGTTGGCGATGACGGGTTCGGGCCTCTCTTCCTCGATAGAGGCAAGCGCGAGGAGCGGATTGTAGAGACCGTGAAAAACGGATCTCCGTTCCTCCTGTGGCAGAAGTTCGGGAAAACACGTGGTATACCCGGCTTGCTCGAAGCGTTCGGCCAGATCGCACGCAGCAAGAAACCCCGCTGCGTCTTGCCGGACTCCCTCGAGCATGTCGGCGTTCACCGTAACGAACCGGGCCAGCTTGGACGCAACCGGCCGCAGCGCCGACGAGAGGAGCTCCTCGACCTCTTGAAACAGCGGAGCGAGGGGCACGGTGGAGCCCCGCCCGAACTTGAAGTCTCCGGGAACCGGAGTAGTTAAGATCGGTGTCGATGCGGTAAAGGGCGTATTAACCCCAAGAACCCGGTGGAGGAGGCTTTGCTTATGGAAACGCTCTTCGTTTATGGAGAGAACTGTGGCTTCCACCGGGCGAAGCTTGTCATCGAGGTTAATGCCCACCGTGACGCTTTTCTTGCGTTTGAGGCCTTCACGCAGCTTGGGGAGCTCCTTTTGCATTGCCGCAAAGTCTTCCTGGGCTGCGCGTTGTTCGAGTTGGTGGGTGAGTTGTCTGAGTGCGCGAGACTCTAAGTGCTCTTCCGACTTCAGTCCCGAGAGAAGCTTGTTCACGCAGGAAACAAAGAGCTCGAGCTCCCCAAGGCGCCAAATGGTCTGCTGCAACGGGCCGGAGCTCTCCGATCGGGCGGCTGAGAAGGCATGGAGCTCCCACAGTTCAGGCAACACTTCGGCAAAGGTTCGGCGAACGCCGCCACGCTCCTTGAATACGCGGAATACCTCTTGGCGGTAACGAATCACCTCCGGGTCTCCGACAGCGCCCGACAGGAAAGCGAATGCGTCCCGCTCGCGAAGATGCTCCCCAGCAAGTGCACGCGCGAGAGTTGGTAGACCGAGATCCTCAATAGCCTGTTCTGCCGATACCGGCTGCGGAGCGGTGGGATACTCGCTCGGCACGGTCAATCGGATGCTCGATACGTCCACGGATGACACCGGGCCCATAATACGGCGCAACCGGTGTGTAGGTCAAAGCGGTGCGACCGTGTTATACTGGCGTACGTGTTGACCGAGTTGCTCTTTTATCAAGACCCGTATCTCGCCGAGTTTGGCGCGGTGGTCGTCGATGTACGGCCGGCGGCGTCCGCTGCGCCGGGGAGGGAACGGACTGGAGAGAAAGCCGCGAAGGGCCGGAAGCAAGGGAAGCAATCGAAGCAGGCGACGCCCCGAGCGGAAGTGGCGCTCGACCGAACCGCTTTCTACCCGGAGGGAGGAGGGCAGCCTGCCGATCATGGTTTCCTCGGCGGCTTTCCGGTACTCCATACGTGGAAGGAAGACGGCCAGGTATGGCATGTGATCGACGCCGAGCCTGATCGCGCTCCGCCGCCCGGCACGCATGTTGACGGGGGAATCTCCTGGGACCGGCGGTTCGATTATATGCAACAGCATGCCGGTCAACACGTGCCCTCCGCGGCTCTGATGCAGATTGGGGAGTATGCGACCGTAAGCGTTCATCAGGGTGGCGAGTACACGACGATCGAGATCAACGCCGAAGATATTGCTTGGCATACGCTCAGCCGCATCGAGCGACGGGCAAACCGGGTCATTACCGAAAATCGGCCTGTTCGGACGTTCTGGGCGGAGGAGAGTGAGCTGCCGGCG
>PWGF01000076.1 GCA_003554375.1 Spirochaetaceae bacterium | reverse complement strand
GAAGCCCATGACCCCCAGGTACGTGACGAACGCGAAGAGCACGCCAAGGGACATGGTCCCGGTGATGACCTGATATCCGCCGAACAGGAGAATCACGAGCGAGCCGACACCGTCGGTGAGGAGGAGGATCGGATTGAGATTGGCTTGCAACAGGGACGCGTCGAGATCCCGCTCGAGCATCGCGTGGTTCTGCCGCTCGAACGACTCGATCTCCGCATCTTCCATCGAAAAGGCCTTCACCACGCGAATGCCGGTGACGTTTTCCTGAAGCCGGGCGTTGAGACGGCCCATCTGGCGCTGTTGGCGGCGGACCGCTTCCCGCATGCGTTTGCTGAAATAGAGGATGATTCCGAAAAATACCGGGAGGAACACGTAGACAGCGAGTGCCAGGCGCCAATCTTGGATCAGCATGAGGACCAGGATCGTGCCGGTAATAAGGATGATACGGATCCGGTGCTCGATGCCGAAGGAAAAGAGGTTCCGGATGAGCTGGATGTCGTACGTGGCGCGGGACATAAGGGCCCCCGTTCGCGCCTGGTCGTAGAAGCTCACGTCGAGATGCTGGAGCTTCTCGTAGAGCCCATTCCGGATGTCGCGAACGGTCGACTCGGCAACGTACCAGTAGTTGCGGATCATACCGTGCGCCATGAGCCCGCGGAATACTCCGGCCCCGACCAGCCCCAGTACGACCAGGCCGAGGTGTGCAAGCATCCCTTCCTCATCGATAACGGGATAGACGTGGTCCGTCACGTAGCCCACCACGAGCGGCATGCCGTACGCTACGAGGTCCATTCCCAGCATGAACACCACGGCGAAGCCTAGGGCGCGGCGATACGGTTTCACAAATGGCGCCAGCCGTCTCAGTATTGTTATCATCGCCTCATCCGTCAGTTCCGTTCGCTCTTGTTCCGTCGTGCGTAGGGTGGGAAGTGCCCGTTTCGTCACTCCGATGCCGGCGATGAAGCTTGAGGCAGTTCCCGGAAGCACGCCCTTGCCTTGAGTGGAGCGGTCCACAGACCTACGCGACCGGAGGCCTCCATGGTGATGCATGGTGTCTCGACACGCGAGGCGGCGGCGAGGGAAGCAAAGACCCCAATACGGCCGTCTGCCACGAGGCGCCGAGAGTGTCGAATCGTAAAAGCGTAATATACCCGAAATCGGGGTGAATGGCTACGGGGTGGAAAGAGGGACCCGACACCGCAACAGTTACGCTACGGCCTCCCGGGGCGTGTGAACAAAAAAAACCCCCGGTGGGGGGAACCGGGGGAAGAAGGGGTTGCTCGGTTGGGATGCTTGGCTCCAAGCAAGCCATGCGTTGGGGGGTAGATGGTACACTCACCGCGCGGGAGTCACTCCCGCGCCGTAGATCCCGGCTGTTGCCGTGGCACGTTGCGCGCCACCGGAGGTGTTCTCCGGGAACCTGGCGGTGTATGTAGCCCGACGAGGCATCCATCCCGTCGACTACATGTGAGAGGATACGGTATGCCGGTTTCATGACTATTTCAGTAAGATTACATGTCTGTAATGTTCTGTTAGTTGCATAACCCCGTCGAACTCAGAGGTGGGGTTCGCCGGCGGGTCGCTGGAGAGGGCCGGCCTGAGCACAGGGGCAACAGAGGAAAGGCATCAGCGGGGTGAACACTCGAGCATCAGGCCGGGGCGACCGTCACCGCCGGTCTTGGGTCGCTTCCGAGTCGGAGGTGTCGGATTCGCTCCGTTTGCCGGAGGGCAGTTCCGTGTTCGCTTCGGCGGGCGGAGCGGAGTCAGACTCTTCAAATTCCTTGGAGCCGCCTTCACGTACTCCTCGTTCGAACTCGTGTTTTGCCTGCCCAATGGACCGGGCGAACTTGGGGATAGCACGCGCTCCAAAGAGGACAAGGACAACGGCGACGATGGCAATGATCTCGGTACTACCTAACATAGGATTACTCCTTCTCCTGTGATGGCTGATATGGTGGTTTTCGGCACAGCTGTTGAATGCTCCTCTTCTCCCGTACGGCGAAAGAGGGCGCAGCCTCGTGGGCAAACGATGGCAACGAGACGGCCCAGGCATGTTGGGAGTTCCGCCGGTCGGGAGCCGAAGAAGCATCAGACTGCTCCGGTGGAGTTGTGTCGGGCTTCTGGCGGGTTTCGCGGGACGCGGTCGTCGGTGAAGCGGTGTCGTTCGATTCGCGGTGTCTGGAAGCGGTTTCGTTGAATCCGGTACCGGTCGGCTCCGTGTCGTCGGACACGCCCGCGTCCTGCGATCCGGCGTCCTGCGAACGACGACGCTCCGGAGAGGAGACGCTCGTACGCTTCAGGTCGCAGGCCTGACGCTCCGATTCACGTTCGATTGTTCGCATGGTGTCGCGTACGGTCTTGTTGAACGAGCGAATCTCCCCATACACCCTGCCGATCTTGCGGAACACTTTGGGCAACTGCCTGGGCGGTACGAAGACGAGCACGGCGATTGCCAGAATAATGAGCTCCCAGAAGCCAAGACCAAACATGGCGCTACTCCTCTCCGAACCTGAATACTCTGGCGACGACAACTGCCAGGAAATAGAGAGCGACCAGCGGCAGCGCAAGACCAATCTGTGAGATAACATCGGGCGGGGTAAGGAGAGCCGAGATTCCGGCCAGTGAAACGATAACGTAAGGGCCGGCTTTGAGGGCCGTCCTGCGCGAGAGAACGTTCAGCTTCATGAGCACCACGACGACCACCGGTAGTTGGAAGAGTACCACCGCCATGAGCAAAACTTGCAGGACGAAGGCAATGCTGCTTCGGTAACTCAGGAGAACACCGACGTCCTCCGGGATGAAACCGGAGCTGGTCAGAAAACGAAGGGAGATCGGCAGGAGCTGAACGTAGCTGTAGAGAAATGCCCCGACTGCCAGGGCCGACCCGGCAATGAGCGCGGCGGCAATGGCTCGGCGCTCGTGCGCGTATAGTCCCGGGAACACGAACCGGAGAATGTGGTAGCCGATAAACGGCAGGCTAACGATCGCACCGCCGAGCAGTGCAATACGGATCCGAACAAGAAAGCCTTCAGTCACGGAATGCACGAAAAGCTGCCCGGGAAGTGAGGACTCCATCTGTATAGCCTGGAACGGGCGCTTCACCAGCTCCACCAAGGGCTCGTAGAGGGCGAATGCAATCGCGCTGCAGGCAGCCAGGGCCACAATCGAATAGATTAACCTGCGGCGAAGCTCGATGAGGTGGCTGAGGATGTCCATCGATTCCCCACCCGGGGGAGATCCCGTAGGCTGATCGGTACGATCCACCATCGTAGGATAATTCTACTGTGTAGATGGGGCTGTGCAAAGGGGCACGTCGCTGTCGGCGGCGATGGAGTGGCAGCTATGGAGCGACGACGGACCTTGGGACGCTTGTGGTGTACTCAGGCTCATGCTAAATTTTTGGGAAGCAGAGGAGGACGGTCATGGAGGTGACGCGTCGGAGCTTTCTGAGAGGCACACTGCTTGCCGGCGGGGCGCTTCTCCTCAAAGGGGGACATGTATATGGCGCCGGACAAGAGGAGCAGGTAAACGGCGACGATTGGGAGCCCGCCTATCTGAGGCTGGAGCGCGAAGGAAAATTCACCCAGGGAATAGAGGAAGCCTACGCTCGGTTGGAGCACTGTGATATATGCCCGCGACAGTGCGGGGTTAACCGGCTCAGGGGAGAACAGGGGCTCTGCCGGAACGCGGAGAGAGTTGTCGTGCATAGCGCGCAGCCCCACTTCGGAGAAGAGGTCCCCCTGGTCGGATCCAATGGATCCGGCACGGTGTTCTTCTCGAACTGTAATCTGCGCTGCGTCTTCTGCCAGAACTGGCCTATTGCCCATAAGGGACGGGGACGCGCCATAGAAGACGAGCAACTTGCTGACGAGATGCTGTCACTCCAGCGGAGGGGGTGTCACAATATCAACCTTGTCACCCCCACTCATGTCATGCCGCATATTCTGAATGCAACCCGAATCGCCATGCAGGAAGGGCTCAGGCTGCCGCTCTGTTATAACACGGGCGGTTACGAGCGCGAGGAGATGATCCGTCTGCTCGACGGCATTGTGGATATCTACCTTCCTGACCTCAAGTTCATGGATGCGGAGAAGGGAGAGCGCTATTTGGGCGGCGCTCCGGATTACCCGGAAAACGCGAAGGCAGCTATTCGTGAGATGCATCGGCAAGTGGGAGATCTGCAGGTGGACGAGCGCGGCATTGCCAAGCGTGGGGTGGTGCTCCGTCATCTGGTGATGCCAAACGACGTCTCGGGTCCCAAGGATTTCGTGGATTGGGTCGCGGACAACTTGTCGAAGTCCACCTATGTGAACATCATGTCCCAGTACCGCGTGGAGCACGAGGCGTTCGAGTATCCTCAGATTTCGCGCTCGATCACTTCGGAAGAGTATGTAAGCGTGATGGAGTATGCGAAGGAGGTAGGGCTGCGCAATCTGGACGAGCGCTCCCTATCCCGACTGAATGTCCATCGCCGGAACAGGTGAGCATGTCGCTTGCCGGCACGGGTGAGCCGGGCCTTGCCGGCCGGCGCCGGTGCGGCAACTGTCTATGCTCTTACGACCACTTCCCGGGTATGTTTGTGCCGCACGCGGCGCATGCGCCGTCCTCAATGCGAGCCTCTTCTATAACGAACCCGAGGCGCTCGATAACCGTCTCTCCGCACTCAGGACAGTAGGTGCTTTCGGCCTTATGCCCGTCCACGCGTGCGATATAGGCGTACCGGAGGCCGGCTTCCTTGGCTGTGCGGTGCGCCTCCTCCAGCGTGGACACTGGCGTCGGCGGAAGGTCGTCCAGCTTGTAGAGCGGATAGAAGCGGGCAAAATGGACCGGTGTCTCCGGTCCAAGCTCGTTGACGATCCAACCGGCGAGCTCTCGGACCATCGAAGGGTCATCGTTCCTCGTCGGGATTACCAAGTTCGTGATCTCGATGTGGACGCCTGCTTGCTTGAGCCGGCGAAGCGTGCGGAGCACGGGGTCGATCTCCCCGCCGACGAGATCGCGGTAGAACTCCGGGGACATGCTCTTGAGATCGATGTTCACTGCGTCCAGCTTGTCGACCAACTTCTCCAGGGGCTCCGGATTGATGTAGCCGCTGGTGTGCATCACGTTGAGAAGGCCTGCCTCTTTGGCCGGCGCGGCGGTGTCGTGGACGTACTCGAAGAATGCCACCGGCTCGCCGAAGGCGTAGCTGATCGAGCGCGCGCCGTTGTCCAAAGCGTGGTCGACGACTCGCTGGGGAGGCAGATCGTATGCATGCACGTCTTCCGGCCCAACGAGGGCCATATCCCATACCTCGCAGAAGACGCAGGCTAAGGGACATCCGGCGGTCGAGATCGAGAGCGCCCGACTCCCCGGAAGAATATGGAAGAACGGCTTGCGCTCGATCGGATCCATCTGCACCAGAGCGGGGTTCCCGTATGCCAGGGTATATCCGGAGCCGTCCCGGTTTGCGCGAACGCGACACGCACCTCGTTCTCCAGCTCCGAGCACACACGCTTTGGGACACAAGGTGCACTCCAGCTTCCCGTCCGCGAGCTCGCGGAACCATGGCGACGGATGTTGTCCGAGAAGCCCCGGCTGTTCAGTCGGCCGCTCCCGCGCGGCGCCGGCCCGGCGGAAGTGCCGGAAAGCGAGGGTGCCGCCGCCGATTCCTACGGCGGCTGCGCCGATCGCCGCCGCTTTGAGAAAGCTCCGGCGGGAGTGATCGGGAGCTTCGCCTTCACCGCCGAGACCAGACCCGCCGTAATCGGGGGCGTTCGTGCCGGGCTCGGCGTGATCCGAGGCGTTTTCAGTTTCCCGATCGCGGTCAGGCCGATCAGCGTGGTGGCTATGGTTCTGGGGCACGTTCCGGGCGGGGGCGTTGGAGCCTTGTCCGTCCGGCGCGCCCTGCTTCGACTCGTGTTCGTTGTGCTCGTTGTGCTCGTTGTGTTCGTTGTGTTCGTTGTGTTCGTTGTGTTCGTTGTGTTCGTTGTGTTC
>PWGF01000541.1 GCA_003554375.1 Spirochaetaceae bacterium | reverse complement strand
CGGTACCGCCGGCGGCGGCGTGGCCGCCGTACGTGGAAAGCGCTGGAAACACTCTGGGTAATCCCGCTCCCTGACGGAGGCGGGAGGTACAAAACCGCCCCGCAGCCACGCAGGGCAAACGCAGTTGGTCACTGCCGGCGGAAAGCGGCGGCGACTACCCACCCTTGACGTTTGACGTGCAGCCCGTAGAGGCACAGTGAGAGGGGAGTGAGCGCTCGTTTCACCGCCTTCTCGCCGCCGTCATAGACCGGCACCGATCCAACTGCGTTTTCCCTGCGCAGTCACGTCAGCCCCCTTTGCGCGGAGCGGGGGTTCGTCGTATCATTGGTACCATGAGAGTTGCGGTGTTGAGCGACATTCACGACAATATCTGGAACCTCGAGCGTGCGCTGGAGCAGGTCAACAGCCGGCAAGCCGACAGGTTGTTCTTTCTTGGGGACTTCTGCGCTCCGTTCACACTCGCCCAGCTTGCTCAGGGCTTCAACGGACCGATCGACGTCGTCTTCGGTAACAACGACGGCGACCCGTTCCTGCTCTCCCGCATTGCCGGCAAGCACTCGCATGTAACGTTGCACGGACAGTTCGCCGAGCTCGAGCTCGAGGGGCTATCCGTGGCGTTGAATCACTATCCGGATATCTCCCAGCGTCTTGCTGAGTCGGGAGCCTATCGGGCCGTGTTCAGCGGCCACGATCACAAGCGGTATGTGGAGCATCGCGGCGAGACCCTCTGGGCAAACCCTGGAGAGGTAATGGGGCGCTTTGGCTCTCCGAGTTTCGGCATGTACGACACGGGACGCGGGAGCTTCGAACATGTGGACATTCCCAACTCGTAAGAATTACTTCCCTCGCGACCGCGCACGCGAGCACCACAGCGGAGCGTCGGGCAGGATGCGCGCCCGCTTGATCGGCGCTGTAGGTACGCTCTTCCTTGTCGGCTTTGTCGCCGGATGCGCTACAGCTCCGGAGCCGGTCCGCGAGGAACCCGCCGACCGATGGGTCCACGAAATCCGGGAGAGATCACGACGCGACGGTCCGGAAGAGAGAACCGGGACGCTCTTCTATCGGCGGAGCGTTGTGACTCCTTACTTCTCTACCGTCGTGATCGGTAAGACTCGTTACAGCTACATTTATCCGACGGACGATGATCCGTTTCGAGGGTATCGCGCCGACCCGGCCCCCGTGCCAATAGAGACCGACAAGGAGCTGGAAGCGGTGGAAGGGCGCTCCCGCAGGCGGGGATACTATCTGGCGGAGCTCGAAGAGCGAAGGCCGAACACACCGAACGACTGGGTCTGGGTAGAACGCGGAAACATCCGGGCATGGGTAAGACCTGGGATGCTGGAGGATCTTGCCGATCGCTATGCGCTCTACCCGATAGACCCCGAACCGCGTGCCCCCGTTCGGATGAGGATCGAGTTCAGAGGGACGTTCGGCGTGCGACGGTAGCACCGTTGCCATAGGGAGTTACGGACGGATACCGGGCCGGGTCAGGGCATGGAAGCGCGGGTTTCTGCTGGGCAGCATACAGCTCTTTCTGATACAGTCCCGCTATGTTTCGACTCATCGTCCACGGCGGGGCGGGGACTATTGCTCCCGAACGTATTACGGAAGAACGACGAAAACAGGCGGTCGAAGGGCTTCGGTCCGCACTGAAGGCCGGATTCCAGGTGCTGACTCGTGGCGGTCCCGCCGACAGAGCAGTCGAGGAGGCCGTCGCAACGCTGGAGGACGACCCTTTTTTCAACGCAGGACGCGGAGCAGTGCTCAACCATGCAGGCGACGTGGAGCTTGACGCAGCCTTGATGCTCGGCAGCACCCGGAGCTGCGGGGCCGTCGGTGCCGTTCGTTCCGTGCGCAACCCGATTCGCCTAGCCAGAGCGGTGCTCGAACGGACCGATCATGTCATGTTGGTAGGAGCCGGCGCAGACGCGTTAGCAACTGAGCTCGGCCTGCAGCAGGAGAACCAGACGTACTTCAAGACCGAGGATCGCACCGAACAGTGGCATCGCGCGCTCGGCACCGGCACGATTAGCCGTGACCACGATGACGGCGATCCCAGCGGCAGAAGCCCGTCACGTCCCGGACCTGAAGCTCAGGCCGATGTGAAGCGCACCGGAACCGAAGCCCCGGAGGCGCCCCCTCCTCGCTCGAAGGAGAGGGGGGTAGAGACCGGTACGGAAACAGGAACGGTCGGAGCTGTAGCGATCGATGCCGACGGCCGGCCGGCCGCTGCCACCTCCAGCGGCGGTGTAACGAATAAGCGTCCCGGCCGAATCGGCGATACGCCAATCCCCGGAGCGGGCACCTACGCCTCGGATCTCTGTGCAATCTCCTGCACCGGACGGGGAGAGGCCTTTATGGTGCCGCCTGCCGCATTCGCCGTGGAGGCACTCGCACGCAGGGACGGACTTACGATTCCAGACGCGGCCATACGATTCGTGTCGGAACACCTGGAGCCCCGGGCGGGGGGCCTCATTGCCATAGGCAACGACGGGTCGGCGGCGCTGCCCTTCAACTCACGGGGCATGTATCGTGGCATCGTAGACGATCAGGGGCGCATTCAGGTGGGGATTTGGAGGCATATGCAGCCGGCCGCACCGGCTTAGGGGCTGTCCGGCCCGAAGCGCGCGTCAGGTTGAGGGCGCGCCGGCTTGGAGGCGCGCCGGCTTGGAGGCGCGCCGGGTTGAGTGCGGGCCGGGCTGAGGAAGCTCAAGTTTCGCAAAGGATGAGATAAAGGGATATGCCGGACGACATGACCAGGCGCGTAGCAGACTACCTCCTGTCCAAAGAACCGATTCAAACCGTCATGGGTGTGTCGCGCCGCCTCGTGTTGCCGGGTTTCGACGGTCTCTCACTCTACGACGTAGCGCGCTTCTTCATCTTGGGCATTCGGAACGGCGCTATTACCACCAGGGCAGGCTCCATCGCATACCGGTTTTTCCTGGCCGTCTTCCCGATGCTCCTCTTTTTCATCGCCGTTATCCCTTACATCCCGATCGACAACTTCCAGGCGACGCTTCTCACGCTCCTTTCGCAGTATCTGCCGGAGGATGTGTATCTCTTTGTTCGCGATACCATGGCGGACCTGATTACTCAACAACGAGGCGGGATACTCTCCGCAAGCTTCTTCGCCGCTCTCTTCTTTGCGGTTAGAGGTATGCTCGGCGTCATGAACGCGTTCAACGCTACTTACCACTCCATCGATATGCGTCCTAAGAGTAAGCAGATTCTCGTCTCGCTCGCGCTCATCCTCTTGCTCGCTACATTGCTGATTGCAGCGATCCTAGTTCAGATAGTGGGAGGATGGTTCCTGGATTGGCTGATAGTGCGAGGCATCCTTGAACGAGCCACCTTCTACTACCTCGCCCGCTATGGACGCTTCGCCCTGGCCGCCGCGCTCGTGTTCTTGGGAGTCTCCTCCATATACTACTTCGCACCAGGACAGAGATCGCGGTTTCGGTTCGTTTCTCCGGGCTCCGCTCTTGCAACCGTGGTTGCGCTCGTTCTCAATGCCGGATTCAACTACTACTTCAATAACTTCTCCAACTTCAATGCTGTCTACGGTTCGGTCGGCGCCGTTCTGGTATTACTTATCTGGATCAACGTCAACTCTCTGAACCTGCTGGTAGGCTTCGAGCTCAATGCCAGCATAGCGGATGCCAAAGCCACCGCCGTGTCGCTCGACGAAGACGACCTCGAGTTGGACTGATCCGGAGTCCACCTCGTGCTTCCCGTCCGTTAGCGGCGGTGAGAGGGTCGCTCAGCCTCGACCGCCTCATCCAGCTCTCGCCGAAGCTCCAGATAGCTCTCGAGCCTTCGGGGGTCCAACGCCCCGCGCTCAACGGCAGCGCGAACGGCGCATGCCGGCTCTTCTCCATGCGCGCAATCCCGGAACCGGCACTCCTCCGCCAACTCAGCGACATCGGGAAACACCTCAGACAACCGGCCCTGAACCGGCCACGGCTGAAGCTCGCGCAAGCCGGGAGTATCGATCACCAACGCCCCTTCCGGAAGGCGAAGCATACGCCGCTTCTTCGTCGCGTGGCGGCCGCGCCGATCGCGATGTCGAACGTCAGCGGTCTCAGCGACCTCCTCCCCACACAAGAGATTGAGCGTCGTCGACTTTCCAACTCCCGAAGGTCCCAAGAGGACGTACGTCTTACACGCCTCCAGTTGCTCACGGATCCGCTCTACGCCCAGGCCAGTGGTTGCGCTCACCGGTATCGCCCGCGCCCCGGCCAACGCGGAAGCTTCCCGCGCCTTCTCATCAGGGCACGAGCAACAATCGCTTTTGTTGAGGAGCAGGAGATAGTCCACCCCGCCCTCCAGGCACAGCGCCACGTACCGCTCCACCGCCCCAGGCGAATAGCCGCGCCCACCGTCGATAGCAAAGACAAGGAGCGCGGCGTCGACGTTCGCTGCAACTGCCTGAGGCCGAGCTCGCGGACCGGGTCGCCGGCGGATGATGACGCCTGAGCGCGGCAGCACTGCCTCTATAGTTCCCATCCCGCCGCGCGAGGCTCCGGCACCTTCCGGCCCCGGCATCGCAAGGTCCGCCTCCGCCGGTGCAGCCGGGCGGCGACTCGGCTCTCCGTCCGGCGCAGCGGTTCCGCCTGCCTTAGCAGTGCCGTCCGGCGCAGCAGTACCTTCGGGGAGCCGGACGGCGATCCAGTCGCCTACGACCGGATACTCGGCCCGCGCCCCCAAGTCACGCCGGAATCTGCCCGAAACGCGGGCGTCAGCCATCCCGCTCGCCGTAACGAGCGTATAGATCTTCTCGTGTTCCGCGACCACCCTGCCGCAGACCACCGGGCGCGAGATAGCCTCCGCAACGCTCCGCACGGCGTGCTCGATGCCGGCGTGATAGCCGTAATCAGCAAGCATCATGCGCTATCCCGCCCCGGTCCCCGGCCGGTCTTGCCGCGAGCGCGGGCACCCCCGGCCCGCTCGCCGGCACCCCCGCCCCGGTCCTCGCCATGCCTGCAATGGTCACGCATTCATGTTGTCGATGATGGCTCCGGCGAACTCGCTCGTCTTCTGGAGCTCCGCATTCTCCATCAGGCGGTGGAAGTCGTACGTGACTCGCCCTTCGCCGATCGTGCGGTCCATCCCTTTGAGAATCAGGTCCGCCGCTTCATGCCACCCAAGGTGGCGGAACATCATCTCCCCTGAGAGGATCAGGCTCGAAGGATTGACCTTGTCTTGGCCGGCGTACTTCGGGGCCGTCCCGTGCGTTGCCTCGAACACCGCATGCCCGGTATCCGAGTTGATGTTGGCTCCGGGAGCAATACCGATGCCCCCGACCTGCGCCGCAAGCGCGTCCGAGATGTAGTCACCGTTGAGGTTCATGGTCGCCAGCACGCTGTACTCGGCAGGACGGGTGAGAATCTGCTGCAACATAGCATCGGCAATGACGTCCTTCACCACGATCTCGCGCCCGGTCTTCGGGTTCTTCAAGGTATGCCAAGGCCCGCCGTCGAGCTCTTCGGCTCCGTAGTGTTCGCGCGCCGTGCGGTAGCCCCAGTCGCGGAAAGCGCCCTCGGTGAACTTCATGATGTTACCCTTGTGCACCAGGGTGACGCTGGGGAGATCCCGGTCGATCGCATAGTCGATAGCGGCACGGACCAACCGCTCGGTACCCTCCTGAGAAACCGGCTTGATTCCGATGCCGGAGCTCTCCGGAAAGCGGATGCTCTTGTAGGAGTCGGGGAAGTGCTCGCGAAAGAGCTCCAGGAACTTCCGCACTTCGTCGGACCCTTCCTGATACTCGATTCCTGCGTAGATGTCCTCCGTATTCTCCCGGAAGACAACCATGTCCACCTCCTCCGGCTTCTTCACCGGTGAGGGAACCCCCGTGAAGTACCGAACAGGGCGCACACAGGCAAAGAGATCGAGCCGTTGCCGAATCGCCACATTGATCGAACGGATCCCGCCGCCCACCGGCGTGGTCAACGGGCCCTTGATCCCGACCAGGAACTCACGCAGTGCATCCTGAGTCTCCCGCGGCAACCAGACCTCTTCGCCGTAGACACGGTTGGCCTTGTCCCCGGCGTAAACCTCCAACCACTCGACCGCCCGACGTCGCCCGTAGGCGCGCTCCACCGCCGAGTCGAAAACACGCTGGGCGGCGCCCCAGATGTCGGGACCGGTGCCGTCGCCCTCGATGAAGCAGATCACCGGCCTGTCAGGAACGTGCAGCTTGCCGTCCAGTTGTCGAATGCGCTCCCCGCGCGAAGGTATGCGGATCTTCTCGTAACTCATATGGTCAAGGACGATAACGCGTGCCGACTTCACAGTGCAAGCCTGAGAAACGTGACTCGGCCAGAGGTGCCCGCGCCGGAGGCTCATTGACCGGTCACGAAACATGCCCGCTACCGCGCGGACACGACCCCCCCTCGGCATCCAGCCGCTTGACGACATCGAGTCTCCCGTACCAAACTCCTATTGAAAACCGGTTTACCTCACCAGGAGAGTATCATGCGTTTGCGCTCCAGCTTGCTCCTTTTCTCCAGCACGCTCGCCGTGCTCATGGCGGCGGCGTTTGCAATCCTCGTCTTTGCCGTCTCGGTATTCCTGGATCTGCGCGACCTGGAGAATGCCGCCTTCCGCGCCACCGCCAACTGGACGGAACTCAACCGGACCGCGGCGGACAATCTCATCCAACAGCAGACCGTCTCGGAATCGTTGGAGCGTTTGGACGAGGCTCAGGCCCGATTCGACGCCAACATGGAACAGCTCGATAACCATCCCGCTGCGCGCTACCTCCCCGAAGCCCCTCGGGAAAACCTGGAACGGACGCAACGTATGTGGGATGACACGTCTCAGTACTATGAGAATCTGCGAGCGAATCTGCAGGAACTCATAGACCGGGGCGTAGACGACGCGGCGTTGACACACAGCCTGATGGGCCAATTCTTCCGGATTACCCAAGCCGGCGTCGAAGCCCCGGGATCGTTTCACCTGCGCGAGGTGCGCGACGAGACCGCCGGCGTCATGTATGGCGGGGAGGCGTTTGGAAGACTCATCGAGCGGCTTTCGGCTCAGCTCCAAGCCGTCACGAACCGCGCGGTCGGGATTCTATTCGGCGCCGTAGGAGGTGGCTTACTCCTAATCGTGGGCGGCGCGCTTGTTGCCAGCCTAGTCTTTGGCAAGCGCTTCTCGCAGCGCATCGGTTCGCTCGAGCACAATATGAACAACCTAGCGGAACGTCGTCTCACTCGACCGGAAATTCCGAAAGGTGCGGACGAGATTACCGAACTCAGCAGGAACACGCTCCGCGTTTTCGATTCGATCTACGACTTCGTTCACACGGCTCACGCCGCCTGCTCGGAAACCGCGCAGCTTTCCTCAACACTGCGCGAGAGCGGAGGCCGCTCCGCTCAAGCCGCGGAAACCATCTCTTCCGGCCTGGCAAACATCCGGGAGAAGCTTCAGTGGCTGACCGACCACGCGAAGAGCTCGACCGAAGCGGTTCAGTCGATCAGCGGAAAAGTGGAGGAGCTTACAAGCTTCATCCAGGACCAGGCGTCGGCTATATCCAACGCGAACACATCGGTCTCGGCGATGTCGGAGTCGGTGAAATCCGTCGCTGAGCGGACTCGGACACAACAGAACGAAGCTCGTGAGCTTCATGGGGTGATCGAAACCGGGGGCAAGGAGGTCGAGACGACCCGCTCACACATCGAATCGATCGGGAGTACGGTGAAGGACGTGCATAATGTAATCGAGATTATGCGTTCCACGGCGGAGCAGACGCGGCTTCTTGCGTTAAACGCTTCGATAGAAGCGGCAAACGCGCCGGGAGACACCGGGAAAGGTTTCGCCGTCGTGGCAGGCGAGATCAGGGACCTGTCCGGTCGCACCGACTCGAACTCCACGATTGTGGAGCAGTCGCTTCAGGATATCACGACGAGGGTAAAACAGTCCGCAGAGGCTTCCGAACGGAGCTCGCAAGCTTTCGGAAGAATCCGCTCCCACACCGAATCCGTGCTCAATGAACTAGGAAAGATCGCGGCCGACATGGACGACCTTGCGAAAGAGTCGAATCGCGTACTGGCTGAAAGCGGAGATGTCTCCGAGCGCACCGAGCGCGTCGTCGCCGGCGCCCGCGAAATCGAAACGGCAACAGAGCGCATTCAGGGTGGCATTACCGCGCTGGGAACCGCGTCGGATGAGATCCTCTCGAGCACCTCGGAAATCGAAGAAGCAACCGAGGCCGTAGCTTCGAGCCTCCGTAAGCTCAACACCCTTACTGAGGAAAGCTCGGCACGGCTTTCGGAGCTCGATCAGCATATCCACAGCTTCGAGCTCGTGGACTACCGGAAGGAGCACGAGAACGGTTCGGCCTTCCCTCCCACCGGCTCGGAAGCCGCAACGTCCACCAACTCGGAAGACGACTCGGTCTCAGATCCCGACCAGCTGCCGCTGACCACGGCGAAATAGCGAGCCCCAAAGCCGGCTGCCGGCCTTCTCGGATGAACCGTCAGCCGGCTCGTTACGGCGCCGCCTAGTCGCCGTGGGCTCAACGGCGACCGGCGTGCTCCGGCTCATTGCCCGGCTTCCATTTGATATTGCACCCGATAGACGGCTTCTGATCCGCCGGAACCCTCCCGCCGGCGACAACTGCATCCACGGCTGCCGTCAGATCGTTGCCGGTCACCGGCTCCCCGTTGCTCGGGCGCGAACTATCGAACTGCCCTCGATAGACGAGCTTGTGGTCGGAATCGTAGAGAAAGAAGTCAGGAGTACACGCCGCGTTGAACTTCTTAGCCGTCTCCTGGCTTGCGTCCACCAGATACGGGAATTGGATGCCGCGCTCCCGGGCGAACTCCCGCATCTTGTCCGGTGCGTCCTCGGGGTGGCTCTCGATATCGTTCGCGTTGATGCCCACCACGGCAACCCCCTTGCGCTCGTACGCTCGAGCGCGCTCGGCAAGGACATCCGCGATGTGCTTCACGAACGGACAGTGATTGCACATGAACACGACGAGCACCGGCTTCCCGCCGAACTGCTCGCTTGATACCTGGTTGCCGTCGAAGTCCGGCAAGCGGAAAGCCGGCATCTTCGTACCTAACTCGGTCATCGCTGACGGTGTCTGCGCCATATAGTCACCTCCCGGTTGAACTCGAGGTTTGTGAGCTCGCTCCACAATCGCCCCATTCAATGTATGTACAGGTAACATAATGTCGCCGGCCCCCATCCGTCGAGCTCGGAGCGGTAGACGAACTCGCAGATTCACTTACCGGAGCCGCCTCCCGGATCCACGTGCCCGATCCACTTCGCGGAGCCGCTTCGCAGGACCCGGCCGTGGAGCGCGTCCGGCAGTGTGTGGGATACCGCGGGGTGTCGAGTCCCCCGTATCTTGACTTGACCCAATCGGCACCTACGCATACGGTGTATCCGTGGCTGAAGTAAGTCCGGATTGCCGCTCTTCACCGAATACTCCTACTTCTGAAACGCTCTGGGGCTCGCCATTCGGTACCCAGCCCGGGGTGCGGGAAGATAGCGGCGCATTTCTCGGGCGCCTTCGCGTCGGTAACCCGCCGGAGCCGCCGGAATCGGCGCCCCAAGCCACGGATTCCGGGTCGCTCAAAGAGCTGGCGGAGCTACTCAGGAACAACGCTCCGGCCGTCGCGCTCACCGGCGCCGGGATCAGCACGGACTCGGGCATCCCCGACTATCGCGGCCCTAACGGGAAGCTGCGCGCACGGCAACCGATGCACTATCGAGAGTTCACTTCCAGCGCCGAGGCGCGCCGGCGTTACTGGGCGCGCAGTGCGGTCGGTTGGCCGCTGGTGACAGAGGCCGGCCCCAATGCGGGGCACGCGGCCCTGGCTCGGCTCCAGAAGGGCGGCATCGTCTCCGGTATCATTACTCAGAACGTGGACAAGCTTCACACCCTCGCGGGAAGCGGCAATACCGTGGAGCTCCACGGGTCGCTCGCCCAAGTAGTATGTCTCGAGTGCAGTGCCCGCCAAGCCCGGGAAGAGCTCCAGAGAGAGATCATGGAACACAACCCGCATTTGCGGGAAGCCATGGCGGACCACGCTCCGGACGGTGACGTGACGCTCCCCGAAGAGCTCGTGGCCGGCTTCACAGCTCCGGTATGTCCGCGGTGCGGAGGCCCCCTCAAGCCGGACGTCGTCTTCTTCGGGGAGTCGGTGCCCGCGGCTCGCGTAGAGCGCGCTTTTCGCATCTTGCGGGACGCGCGGAGCCTCCTCGTACTCGGCTCTTCTCTGGCAGTGTTTTCGGGCTACCGGTTTGCCCGGGAAGCCGCTCGGTGTAGAATGCCCATCGCCATCGTAACCGATGGACCGACCCGGGCCGACGATCTCACCGACTGTAAGCTTTGTGCTCGGCTCGGACCAACGCTGGAGCAGCTTGCCGCCCTGCTCAAAGCGCCGTTGCCGACGATCGTGGCGGCAGGAAAGGAGCGATAGCTATGGCCGACCACCCTGACCGGAGATGTATTCACACTGACGCTGCGCCTGTCCCTGCAGCCCCGTACTCACAAGCCGTGGTAACACAAGATACCGTGTACACCGCGGGCCAGATTGGCCTGGATCCCGCCACCGGCTCGCTCGTGTCGGGGGGAGTGGAAGCGGAAGCTCGACAGGTGCTCCGCAACCTGCAAGCCGTGCTTCACGCTTCGGGCAGCTCGCTGGAGGCGGCGCTCAAGGTGACGTGCTACCTCGCCGACATATCGGACTTCGGCCGTCTGAACCGGGTCTACGAAGAGTTCTTTTCGGAGGCTCCGCCGGCGCGAACGTGTTTCGCGGTCGCGGGGCTTCCGAAGGATGCTCGAGTCGAGATGGAGGCAATTGCGCTGCGAACTCAGTAACCAGGTCCGGTAGGATAGGGTACCGGCCCCGCGGTTACGCAGAGCATACCTGTGAAATCACAGTGGTATCGAGTATCGCCGATAGTTGCGGCGATCCACCAAGAATACCGGAATCGGAGGAAACTATGCTGATGACAACCAAACCGATGTTCGATCTGGCCTATGAGGGGCAGTTCGCCGTCGGTGCATTCAACGTAAACAACATGGAGATCACCCAGGGTATTATCGAGTCATGTGCCGAAATGGACAGCCCGGTCATTCTCCAGATCTCAAAAGGAGCTCGATCGTATGCCAACATCGCGTTTCTCAAGCGCATCATCGATGCATGCGTTGACCAGTATCCCTCGGTCCCAATCGCCGTCCACTGCGACCATGGAGATACGGTGCAACTGATCCGGGAGTGTATACAGGACGGCTATACCTCGGTGATGATCGACGGATCACATCACGACTACGAAGAGAACGTCCGGCTAACCACCGAAGCCGTCGAGGTGGCGCACGCGGAGAGCGTCGTCGTCGAGGCGGAACTCGGAAAACTGGGGGGTATCGAGGAGGACGTCGTCGGCCTCTCGGCGGAGGAGTACGAGAAGAATCTGGAGCAATTCCTGACCGATCCCGAGCAAGCCAAAGACTTTGCCCAACGAACCGGCATCGACAGCTTGGCGGTAGCCATCGGCACGAGCCACGGGGCATACAAGTTCACCAAGGAGCCCACGCTGGCCTTCGACCGCATCGAGCAAATCATGAAGACGTGTCCCGGACTTCCTCTGGTTATGCACGGGTCCTCCAGCGTTCCGCAAGAGTACGTGGAGCTGGTAAACAAGCACGGCGGGCGGCTCTCGAATGCGATGGGCGTCCCCGAGGACCAGATCGCGGCCGCGGTGCGAAGCTACGGGGTATGCAAAGTCAATATCGACACCGATCTTCGCCTCGCAATGACCGCCAAAATCCGCGAGGTATTCGCCACGAAGCCGGAGGAGTTCGATCCTCGCAAATACCTTGGTCCCGCACGTGACGAAATCCGGTCGATGGTCAAGCGAAAGCTGGAGATGCTCAACAGCGTCGGGAAAGCAAAGCCGGTGGTCGATCACTGGAGGTCTTCGGGAGCGCCGTTACCGCGCTATTACTGGTAGTGCCGTCGGCCGGCCCGCGACGCACTATGGCGGGCACTACGGCGGGACCCGGTGGCGTCGATTCGTAAGCGGGACTTGCCCACGGACCGTTTGCCGACACGTCTGAACGACTATCACCAATAAGGAGACCATATGGCACAGCCCCGGTCCAAAGCGCCCAGCGGCGCTGCACAAGAAGACGCGAAACACGACAACACGGAGCAGCCGCCGGCTTCCGGAGGGAGCTTATCCGGGTACGAGCCTCCCACGGGGTCGGTGACCGAGCATACGCTTGAGACTCAGCAAGGGCCGTTCGGCTACACTGCTCGCGCCGAATGGATGGTTCTCCGAAGTCGTGAACGCCCCGCCGCAGAGCTTTTCCACGTGGCATACGAGCACGCCGGCGCCGACCCATCTGAGCGCCCCCTGACCTTCGTCTTCAACGGCGGACCGGGCGCCGCGAGCGCGTTTCTACACATGGGGGCCGTCGGCCCCCGCCGCGTGCTATTCAACGAAGACGGCACCGCTCCGCCGCCCCCGCCCCGGCTTGCGGACAACCATGAGACATGGCTCACTTTCACCGACGTGGTATTCGTGGACCCGGTCGGCACCGGCTTCAGCCGGACAGTAGAGGAGGCACAACGCGGCAATGGCGGTTCCTCGGCCGACGGCGGCGCCGCCTCCGGAAGCACGGGACCGACAGACTCGAGCGCGGGGCCGTCACAGCCACCGTCACGCGATGAAGAGAATGTCGAGTTTTTTGGTCTGAAGCGAGACCTGGAGTCGCTTGCCGAGTTCATTCGGCGCTACCTGTCCCGTCACCGGAGATGGCGGTCGCCCGTATTCATCGCCGGCGAAAGCTACGGCGGCTTTCGAGTCGGAAAGCTGGCCAAGCTTCTCCAAGAGCGCTACGGGGTAGGCTTGTCCGGGGCCATTCTCATCTCGCCCGCCCTGGAGTTCATGCTTCTCGACACAAGCGACTACGACGTTCTGGGATGGGTTGACCGTTTCCCCACCATGGCGGCTGCAGCCGCCTTCCATGGACGCAGCGGCATCCACGGTACCGATACCCCCGTCGAGGAGGTCGTCGAGGATGCGGCACAGTTCGCCACTGAACAGCTCACCCGTCTTCTCACACGGGGCGAGTCGCTTCCTCAGCGAGAGCGGACGCGAATCGTAGCACGTGCTGCCCGTTATCTCGGGCTTCCGCGCTCGGCGGTAGACACCGCGGGAGGCCGTATCCCGTTCCGGACCTTTGCGCGTAAACTTCTGGCGGACCAGTCCCGAGTCTGCGGCATCTACGACGCAACAATCACCACCCCTGATCCGTTTCCGGACCGCGATACCTTCCAAGGCCCCGACCCTACGCTCATGGGAACCGAACGAGTCTTCGCCGCGGGAATAAACGCACAGCTCCGTGAAACACTAGGGATCGAGACCGAGCGCGAATACCATCTGTTGAGCACCGACATCAACGAGAAGTGGCGCATCGACTATGACCGGCACGTTCTGCAGAGTCAGATCGGGGCGACCGACGATCTCCGATACGCAATGTCGCTCAACCCCTACATGCACGTGTACATTACGCACGGCTACTACGATCTGATCACCCCGGCTTACTCCAGTACGCGTATCGCTCACCTGATGAAGCTGGACGATTCGCAGCGCGCACATCTCACCGTTCGCCATTATGGCGGCGGACACATGTTCTACACGTGGGGTCCGTCACGAGCCGCGTTCCGAAGCGACATCGAGGGATTTTACAACGCCGCGCTCCGTCGTGATGGCCGTTGACGTGATGGCCGTTGAGACCGGCTCGGGCCCACTCATGGGCGGAACTTACGAGCCGGCAGCCGTTCCCTGCGCTCCGGCTCGGGACGCTTCAGCTCGTCAGGCCTCATCTTCGCCAAGCGAATCCACGCCGTAACTGGAGCTTTGTATACGGGATTCGCCCCCGAAGCCCGCCGTGGAACGGTCGAGCCGGAACAGGCTCCGTTACGAAACGAGCCCTTCGGCCACAGCCTCGTCCACCAGCAGCACGTTCACCGCGCCGCTCAGAACGGCTGCGCGCACCGGCTCGCGCTTCTCTCTTCCGTATGCGACCAGGATGCGGTTGGGAACTCGCTTCACGCTCTCGAAACTCGGCCGGATGATCCGCGCATCCACGTCCGTTTCCACCAGCCGGCCATCCGCATCCAGAAACCATACGTTGAGAACGCTCACCACACCCAGCTCGGCAAGGTGTTCGACGTCCCGTCGGCTCAGAATCCGATGGCGATGTAGGGATGCCCCGGGCGATAGCCCGCTGACGCCGACCGCCAATGTCTCCAGCTTATCCCAGAGCCGCCGCACACCACGGATGTTGCTGTCCCCTTCCAGCATCTCGCGCGTCTCGTAACTGTCGAGAACCGCCGGGAAATTCGTTAGATAGCTTTCCGATCCAAGGCGCTCCGCCATGTCACGAACGATCGAGTTCGTAGCAAAGGCATTCTCGCTTCCCCCGCTTGTGCCGGCGACCGGCACCATCTTGGCCCGCAGCGGCTGCGCAACGGCAAGGTGATCGGTAACCGCCCGCAACGTCTCACCCCACCCGATTCCGACGCATGAGCCGTAGCGCACAACTCTCTCCACAACACTGGAGAAGACGGTTCCTGCCACACGCACCCGCCGCTCAGGGTGTTCAGAGGAACGGAACACTGCACACTCGCGAATGGCGAAACGCTTCTCGATCTCAAGCTCCAGCTCCTGGCGAGAGTCGTCCGGTGCGTGGACGAGGATCTCCACGATCCCTTCCTCCCGGGCGCGAGACACCAGACGAGACACGGTGGCTACGCTCACGTTCAGGCGATCGCCCACTTCACGCTGGTTGAGACCTTCGAGATAGTATAGCGTGGCCACCTTGGCCAGGATCCGTGAATCCGCCTTCATCGCCGCCTGCGGTCCATACCTGCATTCTGCAGCACCGCGCTGCCCCGCTGAACGGCGCTGCGTTCTCCCCCCTGCAATCGCCCGTGGACGCACAGCAGGCTACGGTTGAAGCATATCACTGCTTCAAGCTCCGCACAAACAGATCGTCGAGAGATCCACGGGACCAATTGACGAGATCAACAAGCCGACTGCGTTTGCCCTGCGTCGGTTTGACTCCCCTCTTCAAACTACATGCCGAACATGATACGGTTCCATGTGCCGGCTGCGGCATCGCCGTAGCCGGCAGAAGCGAGTCAAGCTTGGGGGGACCGGGGGTTCGACACCAACTATCATGGACGCCAATCGACTTCTCTATCGATACCTCGTCGTCGACGGTTGGTGCTGCCGCACCGCCGAGGACGCCATCCGTCGATGCGCGGCACTGCTTTTCCACTATGGCCACGTCCACGCTGATTTCGAGGCAGCCGTCGTCGAACGCGAGCGGAATCACCCATCGGGGCTACCGCTCGCGGGGCCTAAGGTTGCAATCCCCCATACGGATCCGGAATACGTCCGGCGCTCCGCGCTGCTCTTCGCTCGCTTGGACGCGCCGGTTGAGTTTTGCACGATGGGCAATCCGCGCCGTCACCTGTCGGTCTCGCTCATCGCTATGCCGGCCATCAAGGAACGGGAGCTAGCGGCGGATGTTCTGGAGTTCCTCATCTCGCTGCTTACGGACCCGGAGTGCGTGTCGAGATTGGAACAGGCCGCCGGTGCCGAAGGCGTCTACGCGTACCTCCAGCACGCGTTGCGTCAGGCCGTTTCGCGTGCTTCCGGTCCCAATCGCGCTGAATCCGAGCCTGCTGAGAAGGAGTAGCCCGTAATGGCGGAATCGGTCTTGACGGGGCATGCAGCGGCCCCGGGAATTGCAACAGGAACTGCACACCGATTTCGGCGATATGTGCCGCCGATCCACCGGACCCGTTCGGAACGTCCGGAAGCGGAGCTGGCGCATCTCCGGCGTGCGCTGGACGAAGCAGTATGCCAGCTGACGGAGCTGGAGCGCCGAGTCAGAGCGGAGCTCACCGAGCAGGATGCCGCGATATTCCGGGCACAGCGCGGTATCGCCGAGGATCCGACCCTGGCGGAAGAGGCGGCCGCAGTGATCGAGACCTCACAGCGGACTGCAGCCGCCGCGATCGACAGCGTTCTCCGCCGCTACGAACGGCTGTTCGCCGGCCTGGGTGACGACGGGTGTAACCGGGCCCGCCTGACCGACGTCCGGGATCTCCGCGGACGGCTGTTGCGCATCCTTCTGGGAGCTGACGGAGACCCCATACGGGCCGTGCCTGAGCGCGGCATCGTCATCGCGAAGGACCTGAGCCCCACAGATACCGCCCAGCTCCCTCGTGACCGAGTAGCCGGGTTCGTCACCGCCGCAGGCGGCGTTACCTCGCATGCCGCAGTCCTCGCTCGTTCAATGGGGATTCCCGCCATCGTTGGCGCAGGCTCGGAGGTGCTGTCCGTGGAGGACGGAACCCCTATGGCGCTGGATGCCGGTGCTTCGATGGAAACCGGGACAGTCTACGTCCGCCCAGCTCCCGGCACCGAGCGCTGCCTTCAGGATAAGGCCAACCGGAGGCGGGCCCGCAATCAAGCCCTCGCCGACGCGTTCGATCCGTCACCGAAGACGCGCGACGGGGTCCGGCTGCCCGTATACGGGAACCTGACAAAAGAGGCTCAGGTAGAGGAGTGCCGAGAGCTCGGCATCCCCGGCGTAGGTCTCTTGCGTACCGAATTCCTCTACCTCGGCGGCTCCGGCATCCCGGAAGAGGAACGGCAGTTCGATGTATATCGCCAAGTAGCCGAAGCAATCGCACCGGGACCGGTGACCATTCGGACCTTCGATCTGGGCGGAGACAAGCCGCTTCCGGGCCGCCTACGACACGCTGAGGCAAACCCCGCACTCGGCGTACGCGGGTTGCGACTGAGCCTTCAAAGCCCGACGATGCTCCGAGCACAGCTTCGCGCGATCATTCGGGCGTCGCAGTACGGCAACGTACGAATCCTCTTTCCTATGGTAACCACCGTAGAAGACCTCGACCGAGCGCTCGTCGAGCTCGACACTGCGTACACCGAAGTCGGGCTCTCACACGGCCGTAACCTCCCCGTAGGGGCAATGATCGAGGTTCCCTCGGCGGTATTTCTGGCACGCGAGCTGGCCCAACGAGTGGATACCCTAAGCCTTGGCACGAACGATCTCACACAGTATCTTTTCGCTGCAGACCGGCTTAACAGCGCGGTGAACGAGTGGTATCGTCCTCTTCACCCTGCGCTGTTTCGGGCGATCGCAGTTGTCACCGAAGCTGCGCGTACCAGCGGGTGCACGGTCTCCGTCTGCGGTGAAGCGGGCGGGCTGCCGCGCGCTATACCCGTGTTCGTCGGCCTCGGTATCGACGAGCTTAGCGTTACGCCCCAGCTCGTGCCGCAGACGGTGGCACGCGTGAAACAGTTGAGCCGTGAGGACGCCGTGGAATCTGCCCGAAGGGCAACGTCGTGTAGCACGGAAGAGGAGCTTGCCGCGCTCCTGACCGAGATCGAAGAGCTCGTGACAAGCGCGGAGGTGCCGGCTCTGAGGGGCTCTGAGGGGCTCTGAGGGGCTCTGAGGGGCTCTGAGGGGCTCTGAGCGAGCGACTGACTCTCTTCAGTCGCCTTCCAGCTGCGCTGCTACCCCCTCTTTCGGCACCAACAATCCTTGCCTCACGCTTTGCGGCACAAAATGGCGCATTCGACCGAGACGTACAGCAAAACTCGGGGTACAATGGACAGACGGTATAGAATGAATATAGAGGGAAGGAGCAGAGTGCATGGAGCCAAAGCGCATTCTTGTTGCCTGTGGCACCGCAGTAACGACATCCGCTGTGGTAGCAAGAAAGCTGGAGGAAGAGCTCGGCAAGCGGAGTATCTCAGTCACCACAGACCAGTGCAAAGCCAGAGACGTGCCGGAGCGCGCCTCCGATTTCGACCTGGTGGTATCCACCACTGAAGTTGGAGAGGTGCCCGACACGCCGGTCATCACCACCGTATCGTTTCTGACCGGCATCGGCATGGAAGAGGAGCTCGAGCACATCGTGCGGATACTAAACGATTCCGGCACAAACGATTAAGGGCCGGCGGGACCACCAACGGGTTAGTTACATTGGGTCAATTGCCGCCGGCAGCCGAGATACCCGCCGGAGCGCACGTTTGAACGCGGTTCCACGCCTCTGAATACGCATATGGCTGAGAGTCAAATCGAACTGACCCTTTCTAAGAGCCAGGGGCTCCACTCACGGCCCGCCGACCTTTTCGTGCGAACGGCGCGTCTCTACGCATCGGACATCACGGTCCACTTCGGCAATCGCACCTCCGACGCAAAGAACATACTCCATCTTCTCCTGCTGAACGTGGGCGCAGGTCGCACAATAGAGATCCGGGCGAGCGGATCCGATGCTTCGGCTGCAGTTGAGGACCTGCGATCGCTGGTGGAATCGGATTTCTCCGTCGTGAACGAGGCGGCAGTCGACGAGAGCTAGCCGATTCGCCGGGGCGTGCCCGCTCCGTCAATTCACTTCGAGTGAGTCGCATCCTCGATCGCTGTGAGGTCGGCGCGCGGATAGTAGTGCCCCACGATATCCGCAACGTCGTAGCCGTCGGCGGCCATGGCCGCCGCCCCGGTCTGGCACATACCTACCCCGTGCCCCCAGCCGGCTCCGTCGAACACGAACCCGGCCGGATACGCCTCCGGCTCTTCGCCGCCGCCGGATTCCGACTCGCTTTCGAACCACGGCTCCGCTACGAACAGGTTGCTGCGCAGGTCGCCCAGTCGCGGCCGAATCGCGTCGCCGCGGATTGTCGCGGTACCTTCGGTTCCGCGCACTTCCACCGCCTCGGCGCGCCCGCTGATGCCCCGGCCGACAGCCACGATCGCGGTTATTCGCCCGATATCCGGTCGGCCGAGGCGCTCGTCGATCTCATCCACGGTGACCCACTGGCGCCAGCGGTATGCCCCGGACGACGCGAACCGCGCCGAACCGCTGTAGCTCTCCGGCGAGTCGAGTATCCAGTCCCACAGCTCGTGGAGCGGGAGCGGCGCCTCTCGCGACTCGAGTTTCGGGTCGGCAACCGCGATGTGGTCGTCGGCGCCGCCCCAAACCGAAGCGCCCGCCTCCGTGTACCCCGCCGCATTGGCCGAGTACACCGCGTTCAATACTTCGCCGGCCTGCTCCAGCACGAGCCCGGCGGTGGAGTCCACCGCTTCACGTGCCGCCGGGTGCTCGCCTGTCACCCCGCGATAGTGAGCCGATCGCACGTCCCCCGAAACGTCGTATCCTCGCCGTGAAAACCGCCCCAAGTTTGCCAGCGTGTACGAACGGGCGGCGACGGCTTGTGCCTCAACTGCGCCGCGGGGCCAGCTCGCCGGCATCTCCGACGGAACCACGGAATAGAGGTATTCCTCTAGAGGGAGCTCGTTGACGAGCGTGAGGCGCCCACCGCGAGGCTGAAACTCCAGCGCCCCGCGGTAGCTACGGTCCTCAGCGCCGGCTGAGAATATGCCGCGGCCGAAGGAGACATCGAACACGAGGCTCGTAGCGTCTTCCTCGTCGTATTGCAGAACAAGCACATCCGGCACGCCGAGAGCACCTACCCCGCCCTCGAGTATCCGACCTTCGGAGTCGATCTCGACACCGCCGTCGGAAACCGAGCCGGACTCGTTAGAGAGATCGAGATCTTGTGCCGCGGCTCCGGCGATGACCTGTACCCGGTCGCCACCGCTCAGAAAGTGGAGAAGCTCCCCCGCTTCCCCGTCGCGGTGTACGGTACCGGAACGGTCGGTGAGCCGGTACGCTCCGCCGGTCTTGAGTGATACGCTCTCCACCTCCTCGCCGATCCCTACCCTGACCATCGGCATTTCTTCACGATTCTCCGCGACATACGCCGCCGGATGGGCCTCGGCCTCGCGTCTGTGCTCTCGCTCGGCCACCTGCCGCTCGTCCCGCTCCGCTTCGCTCATCTCCTCCTGAAGCTCCTCCCGAAGGTCGCGAGCCTCCGAGCTCCAGGGCATAGCGCGAACCGCTTGCTCCACCCGTGCCCGGGCAGCTTCGTCCTGGTTCAGAGCGAGCTTCGTCCGCGCAACCGGAAGAAACAGCATCGTTCGGCCCCGGTCGTGTCGCAATGCGCGCCGAAACGCTGCGAGCGCTTCAGCGTGCTCCTCGCGGGCTCTGTGCACAAACCCGAGCTCCATGGCTACGTCCGCGACAAAGCGGCTCCGCCCGTCCGCACGGACGAGGAGCTCCTGAGCGCGACCGTACTCTCCGGCAAGTCGAGCGCGCCGCCCCTCAAACAGCAAGAGCTCTCCCCAAACCCGCTCCGGCATTCCTTGGGGCCGATCCCGGTAGGCGGACGCATCTCCGTTGCCTTCCGCGAGGCGTTCCCGGTCTTCCGATGCGTCGCCGGCCACCCACGATTCGCGGCCGGACAGGGCGGACACCCGGGCAAACTGGTGGGCTACGCCGTACTCCCCGTCGTCATAAGATGCCGCCCGGTACCATTCCAGAAGCTCGAGTGCCCGGCCGGGCCGCCCCGCTTCTCGCTGAAGCGCTGCAAGCTGAAGCACGGCACCCCGGGAAGGGAGCTCATCGCCCGACCGCTTTCCCTCCACGTAGGCTTCCAGCCCGTGGAGAGCCCGGTCGAAACGGCCGGCAGCGTACGCCCGGGCCGCCTCCGTCGCGTCGAGCTTCGGTGTATTCTCGTTCGGCTTCGAGTCGGTAGGCGCTAAGCTTCCGCTCGCGGCCTCTTCCGATCCACCGCTGTCGCCGGCAGTAGGGACGCACGAGAGAAGCAATACCGACATGAGAAAGGAGAAGCGCACGAAACCGCAATGCACGCGAACACGGCAAGTGAGGCTAAATGGTGTCACAGCGACAATGTACGGCTTCTTCCAACCGATGTCGATACCGCCGCACCCCAGGGCAAGCCGGCAATTGCTCGCCATTTCCGCATGACCTTTCCTTGTCGATTCCGCCCGGCCCCGGCAAGCCTCGAAAGCCGGGGACCCGCTGCCACGCTTCCGGCGCGTTGTCCATCTGCGTTCTCCCCGGCGACCGGTCGGCTCGGACTTGACACCCCGAACCGATCCACCCATCGTGGAGTAGGCTGATCTGAGAAGCGCCCGTTGGGCGAGGAGCGACGCCGCCTCGGAAACACCACGTTTGCGGCGCCACAGTTTCCGGGGGAAGACCCGGCAGCGGCAACGGCCGGACGATACCCGCCGGAGAGGAGTATACGATGACCGGGGATGAGTACGCCCGATTCGATGCGGTAGAGTTGGCCCGGCTGGTGCGAATGGGTGATGTACGAGCCTCTGAGCTCGTTGCTCGCGCAGCCGAGCGTGCCGATTCGCTCAACGAGCAGTTGAACGCCATTGTCTACCGTATGGACGGCCAGGCGCGGGAGGCAGCAGACGCGGTGGACCGTGAACACACGGGCAGCGGCCGGAAGCTTCTCAGGCTTCGCTCCCCGGACCCCACCGATCTGTTGCGCGGCGTGCCGGTACTCATAAAGGACATCGGCGTTCCGGTGGCCGGGGCCCCGATGCGGGCCGGCTGTCGCGCGCTCGACGGTACGTTCTGCAATCGCGACGGCATCGTAGCACGTCGCCTTCGAGGACTCGGCGTGCCAATGCTCGGCAAGACCAACACGCCGGAGCTCGGAATTACACCGTACACCGAATCCGAGCTCTACGGCCCTTGCCGCAACCCGTGGGACACCGGCCGAACGCCGGGAGGCTCCAGCGGTGGTTCAGCCGCGGCTGTCGCGGCAGGGATCGTTCCGATCGCGACAGCGAGCGACGGGGGTGGATCGATTCGCATCCCCGCGGCGTGCTGCGGCCTCTTCGGCCTCAAGCCCAGCCGCGGTCGCATCCCGATCGGCGGAGACTGGTGGGGCGGAGGCGTCTCGGAGCACTGCCTCACCCGGAGCGTGCGTGACAGCGCGGGGTATCTGGACCTCATGAGCGGCGCGGCAGCCGGGCAACCGTACCTCCTCCCGCGCCCCAGCGTACCGTATCGAGAGGAGGTCGAACGCGATCCGGCGCCGCTCATGATCGGCATGGTCACCGAGCACCCGTTCAACCGCCGCATTCATCCCACATGCAAGGAAGCCGTGGAGAACTTGGCGGGACTCCTGGAGCGCTTGGGACACCGGGTCGAAGAAGTGTCTCTTCCATATCCTCCGGAAGCGCTCACGCACTGGTTCTTCCGGGTCGTCGTCGGGTCCACCGCCGCTCGCATCGCCGAGATCGAGGGGATGTTGGGACGGCGGCTCGGAGCAGGCGACCTCGAGTTGAACACCCGCCTGATGCGGCGGCTCGCGCAGTCCCTGACCATGGAGGATTCCGCAGTCGCACGAGAAAGCTGGAACTTGCTCCTGGAGCTGGCCGCGGACTTCCATACCCGATACGACATGATGCTCTCTCCCTCCGTCAGCGATCCTCCGCCGGCAATCGGCGCGTTCGCGAACTCACGGAGCGAAGGCGCAGCCGCCGAGGCGCTTGTCCGCCTCCCGCTGCGCGCTCTCGTTCGACGCGCAGGACTTGTGGACCGGTTGGGCCGCCGCGTGCTTGACTTTCTGCCGTACACTCCATTCGCGAATATGAGCGGGGCGCCCTCGATGTCGGTGCCCACGGGCAACGACGAGGACGGGCTGCCGGTCGGCGCGATGTTCACCGCGCCAATGTGCCGCGAAGACATGCTTTTCCGGCTTGCCGGATCTCTCGAGCGGGAGTTGCGCTGGACTGACCGGCTTCCGGTGGTGCCGAACCGGCACGACTGAGCCGGCACCGCTGAGGCCGGGATGATGAGAGGCCTTTTCAAGTCCAGCAAGGTCCGCTTGATCTCGTTTTTCGTGGTGTCGGTCGCTATAGGGTCGGTAGTCCTCACCCTCCCCGCCGCCTGGGGAGAGCCGGGTCGGCTTCGCTATCTGGACGCGCTCTTCACGGCAACGTCCGCGGTTTCGGTGACGGGGCTCATCGTCGTGAACACGTCGGAGTTTTCGCGCTTTGGGCACATGGTGATCGTCGTGCTCATCCAGATCGGTGGGCTCGGTATCATCGCCTTCGGGAGCATTCTGATTGCGTACGGCCGGCGTGTCTCGCTCGCCAGCCGG